>NZ_JAACYS010000006.1 GCF_009996845.1 Pallidibacillus pasinlerensis
ATTGAATTTGTTCAACTCGTTTTACATTTACTCGGATTAGGAACTAGAATCATAGATATAGATGATGTTATTCTGAATATAGTAGGAATATATTTAGGTTATTATGTAACAAAGTATTTAACTAAGAGCCTACCTATTACTCAAAAAACATGAGCTTATTTCTCAAGTGACGTGATTCTGAAGTACAAAACAGATACGTGGTAAAGGAGTGTGAATATTTGAGTTGGTAAAATACGCAATACTTTTACCACCGTATTTTTCTCTTTTTGTTGATTGAAGTTTATCCAGAAGATTATACACCTTACTTCGTAATAATACTCATAATGTTTTTTTGGGCAACCTACTATATTTGGGTTTATATAGACAAGAAACGCAAAGAGGATAACATCCCAAAACCTTCATTCAAAGACATGAACAAAAAAACTTAAATCAAAGTTCTCTTTGAATTTAGGCATAAAAAAAGACAAGCATCGCCGTCCCCTTTGTATCCTTACACTTTCAAGTGTTCTTCTACATAACGAACTGCCTGTTCATTGATTTATCGAATGTAATCCAATGCAGAAGTACTTACTTCTTCATCTTCAGCCACTCCAATTGGCAGATAGAATATGACATGAATGCCGTAGTAGTCATGGTCTACATCAAAAAAGACTCGGGTTGACTTGCAATCTACTACCTTATCTTCTTCAAAGAACTCCGATTTTAGGAAGTCTTCAAGGATTTTAGAGAGTCTTAATACAGCTAATTTCTCTACAAACTGGATAGGTTACACTGAGTTGGACAGATTCGTTAAGGTCATATATACTTAAAACTCAAAAAAGTCGGGAGCGAATTAATTATGACCAAAAGATCAAGAAGAACTTTCACGAAAGAATTTAAAGAACAAATTGTCCAACTGCACCTTTCAGGTAAACCTAGAAATAAAATTATCAAAGAATACGAACTAACACCATCTTCTTTTGATAAATGGGTTCGTCAGCATAAAACAAGTGGATCCTTTGAAGAAAAGGACAACAGAACCCCTGAGCAGGAAGAATTAATTAGACTACGTAAAGAAAATCAAAGATTGATGATGGAGAATGATATTTTAAAGCAAGCCGCGCTGATAATGTCTTGATGCGTAGATGTGATTCGGAATAACCGTCATAAATACTCGATATCAGCAATGTGCTCTTGTCTCAACTTCCAAGAAACACGTACTATTATGAGGCGAAAATTCGAGATAACCAAGATGATGAATTAACAGATTTAATTGTAAAAATTTTTAAAGATAGTCGGAACATTTATGGTCAAAGAAAAATAAAAAAGAGCTTCAAAAGCAAGGCTGGAAGGTATCACGTCGCCGTATTGGGCGAATCATGAAAGAACAAGGACTTGTCTCCAAATACACGGTTGCTCAATTTAAGCTTAGAAATACAACAGTAAATGAGTCCGAAGTTGGAAATGTGCTGAATCGTGAATTTAATCAGGACAAAGAATTGAAAGTGATTGTAAGTGATTTAACATACGTTCGAGTAAAGCAGAAATGGCATTATATTTGCGTTTTAGTAGATTTATATAATCGAGAAATTATTGGCTACAGTTCGGGTCCTCATAAGAACGCTGAACTAGTTCAACGTGCCTTTGGGTCAGTGAAATACAATCTAAATCGCCTCGAATTATTTCATACTGATCGAGGAAGTGAGTTTAAAAACCGTTTAATAGACCAAGCATTACAAACGTTTGGCATTAAGAGATCCCTAAGCGAAAAAGGAACACCTTATGACAATGCCGTTGCCGAGGCAACGTTCAAAACAATTAAGACAGAATTTGTTAGCGGTAGAGTATTTGATAGTCAACAAGAGCTTGATCTAGAGCTATTTGATTACGTAAATTGGTTTAATAACATACGAATTCATGGTTCATTAAATTACTTAACACCCAAGGAATTTAAAGAAAAACAACTGGTTAGAACGAATCCCGTTCAGTAAAGAGAGAATCCGGGAATGAGCATAAAAAATCCGAAAAAGCCACAGCGGTAGCTGCTTGCCATTTACTGTAGCGCCCGATTCTTAGTAGGCGATGGAAGGGGTCGGGGCCCCGCCAGCGAATACTTAGAATCGATTTGTCTGTGTTACAATTTGTCTGCAGGTGAGTCCTAAAGGCTGTTCTTTCGCATAACCTGCGTTCATTTCACTACACAGACAAAAGCGAAGTCAATGGTGGCGGACAAACTTATAGCCTTTTTAGACTTTCAATATATTTTAGTTTCACAAAATAAAAAGTTTGAGTTATGTACCTTAAAAAAATTGTTCAATTTTGTGTTGACATACCAGAGAACGCTATAAATGTTTCTTATGAGTTCCCTTAGCCCTATTAATTATCCTTATAAATAAAATAAGACACCTCGAACATATCATATATCCAAGGTGTCTCAATCATGTTTGTACATTTATTGAATCATGCCCCAGCAATATCTTCCGCATTTCGATTGATCTCATCAATAATGCCAATGATTTTTCTTGCATCGTCCATATTATCTTTGAACAATTCAACAATACTTCCAACTGATCTGAATGGTTCTTGTTGTAAGACTTTTTTATCAAGTGTTCCGTTTTTAATGACATAATCAACAATGTGTTTAACAAATCGAATTTGGTTTAGATTTAACCGCTCCTCTGAAAGAAACTCTGAAAATGCTGCATTGGCTGCTTGTGGGTCTAAACCGACTATTTGACGAACGAGTTTGGTAATCGGCGTGTCACCAAAATCTTTTTCGTAATCTTCTCTCGTTCCGAGTTCTTTCCAAAGTATATCTTCAAGCATTTTTACATCTTGGGCTGTTAGTGGTTTATTATGGTACAGTTTGTAAATCGCCATTTGGTCTTTATGTTCATTTAAATAATGTTCTACTTTCTTCCGGTAATTTTGTAAATCATTCACATGAAACATTGGAGTGTTTTCTTTTACTTCAATCACTTCATCTTGGAAGTTTGTATAATAAATCTTTTGTGTTTCTTTTTCGATAAACTTGATTAAATCCCTTAACGCTTCACGCACTTCATCTAATTCAAAGATATCAGCACTATCCCAAAATTCTTCTGTTAACACTTTATCAATGATGTGCTTTTGCTCCAATACTTGTGGGATTGTACCAAGTTTAGATAAGGCTTCTGCCGTTTGAATAACGCTACGAATTGGTTTTGTAGCATTATTCGCTTGTAATTTGGCCAATTCAATCGTATACATTAATAAATCAAAACGTTTAGCAAATTCATCATCTTGAACTGGGACAATGATCGGTGAGATATGTTCTTTAATTTCATTCGTATCAAGAACAGATAATGACACCCAATTGTCCTTATTTTTATATTTCTCCACATATTGCAGATGTTGTCTAACACGGAAATTGTCATTATCAAGGGCAAGAACGTCCCTTGTTACTTCATGGACTAATTCACTGCGATGGTTGATATATTCTTCTGTTTGATACTCAGTTCCTTGTAATTCACGGATAATATCCACTTTGGCATTGAATAGTTTTTCTGTGAGGCTTTTACCAACTTGAGTTTCCATTCCCTTTGGATTTTCACGGAAAAACTCAAAGTTTCCGCAATAGTCAAAGATTAGGAAATGCGTTTTATCTTGTCCAATTCCAAATAAATCTGGACAAAGCCGTGTTCCACGACCAATCATTTGCCAAAACTTTGTTTTCGAACGAACCTTTTTAAAGAATACAAGATTAACCACTTCTGGTATGTCCACACCTGTATCAAGCATGTCCACAGATACAGCAATTTGTGGCATTTTACTTTTATCTGAAAAGTCATCTATTAATGTTTGAACATATTTTATGCTATAATCAATGACTCTAGCAAAATCTCCACCATACTCAGGGAATAATTTATCAAACCGTTCCACAATCCGTTCTGCATGACGATGATTTTTCGCAAAAATAATGGTTTTGCCTAGCTTGTCTCCACCTTCTACATGAATGCCTTTTTCCATTAAGTCTATCAACACCATATCAATTGTATTGTCATTAAAAAGCCATTCATTCAATGCAGAACTATCAATATCTTCTATGAAATCTTCTTCATCAAATAGTTCTTCATATTTTTCTTTATCTTCTTCCGATAAATCATCGTAATGAATACCTTCTTCTAGAAACTTTGTCTTTGTTTCAATTGTTCGGTAATCAACTAAAAACCCATCTTTTACAGCTTGATCCAGCTCATAAGCATAAGTCGGAACACCATTTTCCATTTCAAACACTTCATACGTATTTTTATCAATCTCATCTTTTGGGGTTGCCGTTAAGCCGAGTAAAATTCCATCAAAATAATCGAAAATGCTGCGGTATTTTTTATAGATACTTCGATGCGATTCATCAATGATGATGAGATCAAAGTGTCCAACGGTAAATAGTTTTTTGCCATTTTTTCTTTTCGCCTCATCGATGGCATTCATCATCGTTGGATATGTAGAAAAGACGATTCGGCTTTCCTCTGGGTTATCCTTGTTATCTAAAAGATTGCATAAAGGTATACTTGGCAGTAAGTTATTAAAGTTACGATATGCTTGGTTTATTAAAGCTTTACGATCTGCTAAGAAGAGAACATTTTTCACCCAATTATGCCGAGTCAAAACATCGACAATTGAAATTGCTGTTCTCGTTTTTCCACTACCTGTAGCCATTACAAGAAGTGCTTTTCTTTGATTACGACTCAATGCATCACAAACAGATAAAATGGCTTCCTTTTGATAATATCGGTTACTAATATCATCATTTATTTGTACATTTGATAATGGACGTTTCATTTGCCGGCGTTCGATTAACAAACTTAATTCTTCTTTATTGTAGAAGCCAGAAACTTTTCGTGGCGGATACGGATCATGCCAAATATATGTTTCAAAGCCGTTCGTATAGAAAATCACTGGACGAATACCTGACATTTTTTCAATACAGTCAGCATAAAGTTTCGCTTGTTGACGACCAATTTTAGAATCCTTTGATGTTCTTTTCGCTTCAATTACGGCAAGAGGTTTACCATTATCACCAAATAAAACATAATCAGCGAATCCTTTACCTTCTTTGTTGGGCATACCTACTACTGGATATTCTCGAATGATATCTTTATTAAATTCCCAACCGGCAAGTTTCAAATCTAAATCGATATATTTTAGTCTTGTTTCAAATTCATTTAATTGATCTACTTGGAAATTATTTTCTTTCGTGTTCTGTTCACGTTTTTCTGTGACCTTTTTACGAAGATGTTGATTTTCCTTAATAATTTCTTCAAGTCTCCGGTCCTTCGCACTTAATTGTTCGTATAAATCTTGTAATTCTTTCGGACGGACCTTCTTTTCTTCTCCAACCGGAAGTAGGGATTCATCAAATTCCCCGGCCGTAAATTCATCAGAATAACAATAATCAATCCATGCGATAAATTGGAATAGATGATGAAGGGACAAAACCGCTTCATCTCGAGTAATCGGTGCATTGGTATGGACTGCTTGATTACCAAGTTTCACTACATACTTCATCAACGGTAATAGTTCTTCATCAATAATGCCTAAAAATTCTCGGTCGTGAATCAAACTGGAAAGATTATCTTGATAAGGAACTTTCAAAGCACTGTCATAACTGTATACCCACTTAACTGCCAGCTCCAGCGCACGTCGTGACTGAATCGCGCTGACAGCGGGACTTACAACTAAACCTTTTTCTGCTTCGAAACAGGCATCAGCAAAACTTCGATATTGCTTCTTTTCCTTTAGAAAGTTAAAGTTTGACACATTGCCACCTCCCTTAAATTAATGGTTAGGAACTTTATCTTCGGTAAATAACTCGCCTTTGAAAGCACGTTGCATTATAGAGTTATAAGCATTAACCATCTCATCCAATGATTTATTTAGCAATTTCTTTTTTTCATTTATTTCTCTTATAACTTTAGTAAAGTCTTTTTGCAATTTAATAGGAGGTACAGGTATTTCCATGTTTCTAATATTCTTCAAAGATAAAAATTTCTGTGTTCCTCCACGTCTATTTTTACTTAAAACAAAATCTAAATAATGCGAATCCAATAAATACTTTAGATAAATATTTATTATACAAGTATCTGGATAAAATTTTATTAAGGCCACATTTTTAATTGCAAAATTTGGCTCTACATTAACTATTACTGGATTACCTATAGTTCCAATCATTGGCATAATAATATCACCAATATCTACCTTGGAACGTTGATTAATTTTTTCATAATCTTCCTCAGATATATAGTTAACATTTGTTAAATCAATTTCTCCATCTTTTATATTTTTTGATGTAACTAATGGATAACCTTTTTGAATATATTTAGGTGAGTCATGAGTCCCATCTCTCACATCTGTTATTTCGCTTAATTTTTCTGTTTTCCATTTTGTATTAATTGGATCCCCAAACATCTCCAAAAACACACTTTGCGTTAATTGGTCTAATGCTTCGATTTGGGCTTTCCGTTTATCAATTAATTCTTGAGCTTTATCTAGTATTTGTACAATCCGCTTTTGCATTTCAATATCCGGTATTGGAATTACAATTTCTTTTAAATACTTAAAATGGCGATTATATCCTGTGTCTGGAATATTGATTGTGCAGAGATAATAATAAAGATATTTTGTTAGTACCTCTTTTTCTGAGAATCTATTTTTTAGCAATTTCACTCCGTCGGCTCCTATAAAAATAGGGAAGTCAATGTACTTTAATATTCTAGTGTGATCACCAAAAATTATTAATGGTGTGTTATCATACACCTCTTCTTTTAAATTAGTATATCCTGTAATGTAATCCTTTCCTTGATCAACTATAGGAAAATCTCCTGTCTCTAAATAATCTTCTTTCTTAACTTTTGTTGCTTTCCTTGTATCATCTATAAAAACATCATTAAATGTTAAAATGTCCCATTTTTTCTCATCAAGATTGCTTAAAGTTTTCCTATTTTGATATTTACTCCCTATCATTTTAATCTATCCCTTTATCATATTTTTAATTTCTTTAATACCACTTATAATTTCTGCTTCTATACTTTCTATTTTCCCTAGGATCTTTTCTGGTGCCTCATACTCCACTTCTTCATACTCTATCTCTTTATACTTATTAATCGACAAGTCATAGTCATTTTCCCTTAGTTCTTCAACCGGTACGAAGAAGGATTGTTCTGTCCGTTTCCTTTCTTTTTCTGCTTCTAAATTGTTAAATCGTTTAATAATGTCCGGTATATCATTCTCTTCAACTGGGTTACGTTTGTCGTCCAATGAAAATCCGTCTGCTTTCATATCATAGAACCAGACATTATCTGTACCACCTGCTCCAGTTTTCGTGAAAATCATAATCGCCGTTGAAACTCCTGCATACGGTTTAAACACTCCGCTCGGCATGGAGATTATAGCTTCCAATTTATGGTTATCAATGATTTCCTTTCGTATCGTTTTATGTGCTTTTGAACTTCCAAATAACACACCGTCTGGAACAATAACAGCAGCTCGACCGCCCGGTTTCAAGATACGAATAAATAAGGATAAGAATAATAATTCGGTTTTCTTAGTTTTGGCAATTTTCAATAAATCATTTGAAACTGCTTCATAATCTAATGAGCCTTTAAATGGCGGATTAGCGAGTACCAACGTATATTTTTCTTTATCTTTATTAATTTCAGAAAGGGAATCCCGATAATCAATATTTGGATTATCGACACCATGTAGCATCATGTTCATGGCACCAATACGTAGCATTGTCCGGTCCATATCATTTCCGTAGAACATGGTGTTATGGTAATGTTCTTTTAGTCCTTGAACAAGGAACATATCATTGTGATGTTTACGTAAGTATTCGCTTGCGGCTACTAAAAATCCAGCCGTCCCCATTGCAGGGTCAATAATAATATCCTCTGGTGTTGGTTTCATAAGTTCAACCATCATTTGAATAATGTGTCTTGGTGTACGGAATTGCCCGTTTGTACCAGACGTTGATAATTTGGAAAGTAGATACTCATATAAATCCCCTTGTACATCCCGGTCATCTAAAGGAAGATTGTCAATTCCTTCGACAATTTTTGCCAACATATTCGCTGTTGGGATTAAAAACATCGCATCGCCCATGTACTTGGAGTATGCTGAATTATCTTTCCCATGTAAATTTTTAATGAAAGGAAAAACTTCATCGGAAACAACACGATACATTTCTTCTGGCGATCCGAGCTGTTTAAAACGGTGCCAGCGCAAGTGTTGTTTATCTTCTGGAAAGATTCCTTCAAAAGGAATGCCTAAAATTTCCGCTTCCTTCTCTTTAATCGTTTCCGCTTCATCCAAACTTTTTATAAATAAAAGATAAGTAAATTGTTCAATAACCGTTAATGGATTTGTAATCCCACCTGTCCAAAACGTTTCCCATATTTTATCTACTTTATTTTTAATTTCCCCTGTAATCATATAACTTCCTCCTGCTGCATCTAATATATCTTCATTATACCTATTTATCTCATTTTATTAAAAGGGTAATCTTAGGGACCTATAACTATTTACCCAATTGATTAATCCAAAATATCTTAAAAAATTTTAAAATCCTATTAAAATACATTGAATCGATCAGTATAATGTTTCAGAACAAATCGGTTAATCAATTTTTTTTAAAAAAATCCTATTTCCTCTTCAAATATGAAAAAACGAAAATACAATGCTTTATGCAAAACGGAAAATACAAATAAAAAAGGAGAAGAAAAATGATTAACAACCAAGGAAATCTAAAGGGATTTCTTTATATAAGAGTGAATCATCCATCAAAACTTTCAACAGAAGAACATTCACAGCTAACTAATTTCTTATTTGAGTATAGAAGAAATCGTTACAATGGAAAGGGAAATACCTATAAACATCGCATTGAAGAATATTTGTACAAAGTCAAATAAATAGTGTAACCCAATAAAAAGCGAGATCCGCAGAGGTTACGTAACCATTCACATTGTTGGTTATGTAATTCTGCGGATTTTTTTATATTGAAAAATTATAAAAGGGAGAGCGATAAATCATGAATAGATCAGAAAACACCGTTGAGCGAATTTTTGCAGATACTTCGCTCACTTTCATGGATGTTATAAATTCCATTATTGATCATAAAATTGAAGAACTCGTCAATAATGCTAGTAAGGTAAACACTGCTACATCTCAAAAAGACGAGAAGGAGTATGATTCAAAATGAGATGTGCAGTATATGTTCGTGTTTCTACCGATAAAGAAGAACAAAAAGATTCCTTAAAATATCAGCAAGAACTGTTTTATAATTATATAGCGGAAAAAGGTTGGGATATTTACAAATTTTATATTGACGTTGAAAGCGGGACGACGGCAAAAAGAGAAGAACTTCAAAAACTTATTGAAGATGCTCAGAATAAGGAGTTCGATATCATTCTTGCTAAAGAGTTATCACGTCTTGCCCGCAATGGAGAGTTATCCTATAAAATCAAAAACTTATGTGAAAACCAAGGGATTCACATCATTACATTAGATAATGCAATCAATACATTAACAGGTAACACCCATATGTTTGGCCTTTATGCATGGATGTATGAACAAGAATCTCAAAACACGAGTAATCGTGTGAAAGAGACATTAAAAACTCGTGCAAAAAATGGACTTTTTAAAGGATCAAACCCTCCATATGGGTATGAAGTAAGAGATGGAAAACTGTATATCCGTAATGATGAGACACCAAAGATTGTTAAACGAATTTTCAAAGAATATTTGGAAGGAAACGGACGACAAAGTATTG
Source organism: Pallidibacillus pasinlerensis (assembly GCF_009996845.1). Classification (GTDB taxonomy): domain Bacteria; phylum Bacillota; class Bacilli; order Bacillales; family Caldibacillaceae; genus Pallidibacillus; species Pallidibacillus pasinlerensis. The sequence continues at coordinate 9,785 of NZ_JAACYS010000006.1, forward strand.
CAAGACGGCTATATAACGAGGGAATTCCTACTCCTGCTCAAATAGCTGGAAAAGCAAACGCAGGAGATAAGTGGCATGATTCTACCATTAGATGCATCTTGACAAATCCCCATTACGTTGGGGATCTTGTTCAAGGAAGAACAACGACAGTAAGTGTAACAAGTAAAAGAAGAAAAAACGTTCCTAAAGAAAAACAGTTTATTATCAAAAATGCACATGAGCCAATTATATCTAGGGAAACGTTTGATGCTGTCCAAAATCAATTAGAGCAGAGAAGAAAATATATTACAGCACCCAAATTACATCTTTTTACTAATGTCCTCTTTTGCGCCGATTGTGGTACAGGTATGTGGTTCCGAAGCAATCGAGACGGATACATTTGTGGGGCTTATGCGCGTCATGGAAAAAAAGCTTGTACCGCCCACACAATAAAAGAGGATTTTTTAAAAGAAACAATTCTAAATGACATAAAATCCTTAATTCATCAAATTGACAAAGAGCAATATATAAAGAAGATGGAGAGAAAATCGAAAAGTACAAAATCGGATTCTCAAAAGAAAATCAATAAGATTAACAAACAGATGGATGTTTTAAAAAATCGAAAAAGGAAATTCATCAACCTGTTAGCTGACGGAATCATTACCAATGAAGAATATCAAGAGAGTATTGAAGCAACGAACAAGGATTTAACTGAATTAATGGAACAGAAAAATGAACTTCTTTCATTGATGGAAAGCGAGGATGTAATCGAAACAATTGAAAAGCTCAAAAAGGAATTACTTCAATTCCTACATTTCGATGAATTAACCGAGGATATTCTCCATCGACTGATTAATCGAATCGAGGTAAAAGAGGACGGTACACCAATAATTCATTACCGGTTTACCACACCAAAAATTGAATAGAGGCAAGAGAGAAACCTTATCTTGCCTCATTTTTTCATTTTAAAACGATCTGCGAAACGCACTCAACGTGCAACGAGCGGGGTGGATTGATGTCTTTTACATTGTCGGTAGTCGGAAACACGTCATCGGCACTTTTTGCACTATCGGTAGGCGGGAACATATCCACTGAATTTGCATTAAATAGAGACCTACAACATTCCCCAGAAAAAGTTGATTTGAGCGGTAAAGAAATAGAGAAGCGATCCTATGGCCACCACCTTGATTATTTGCTTTGGAGACTGATATAAAACAAAACTCGTGGCTATCCAGAGTATCAATTCCAAGCTATACTTAATATCAAAATACCAAAATCCAAATACAAAAGCCTGTCTTGAAATAAACATAAACACTATAGATGAAATAGAAATAGCAATTATGCCATTCCCTCTTGCATACCAACATATAAAAGCCATAAATGGTGAAATACAGGCCATTATTATCCAAATCATCATATATGATTTAGGAAAAAAGCCAGCTACAAAAACCGTGTATAAGTAATAGCTACCTACCATACCTACAAAAAACAAAAATACATTTATGGCAGACCTGATAGGTGATTTGCTATATACAGATATTAATACTCCAAGGAAAATCCAAACCCCCATGCGAGAAAAGAAGTTTCTTAAATCTAACACTTCTATAAAATAGGGTAATGAATTACTTAGGGTTGTTTCAAGCATCTTAGAAACTGAGCCTAAAATAACCCCTGCGATAAATATTAAAGTTGAATATAAAAATTTCCTTGATAGCGATATACTAATTGGTCTTCGAATTTTATTTAAGAAATCTTTCATTTATTCTCTCCCGAAAAAATCCTTATTTCATATTTTTCTATCAAACCACGGCATAAGATGTAAATAATTCGCTTTCTAAATAAGAATTTATGCCTAGTCTGAATAATAATTGTACACCCTTAAGCCACCTGAATTTGCTATGTATATTAGTATTTGCGCCTTTTCATATCATCTTCGTAGGCGGCTAGAATACGTTGATATTCTTTTGGGTCATCATTCTCACAGTCAAGTTTTATCACTCGATCCACGATAGGCTCTAAAGAATCCGGGTTGTACCAAGGTTCTTTAATTGTAAGATATATAATCTTTTTTGTCTTTTGACGTTGGGCCATTTCTTTCAGCATCTGAATCTCTTTTTCATTTTTTGTTACACTTTGAATTGGCCATATAATCATAAAGTCAAATGCATAATGATCGTATTTTTCACTATTACTTTTCGTGGTTAGATTATCAAAGTAAATTATAAGATTTGATAATTTCATTCCTTGTCCATATTTCTTCGGTACATTAACTTTATATAGTTCCGCCCATCGAAAAAAATTCTCCATTCCATCTTTTGTTGTATGAATTAAATTAATCAGCCCTTTCAAGTTTCCTTGAGCGTTCAAGGCTTTAAGAAGAGTCTGATGTTTTTCCTTGTCAGCAATACCCCGTAGCAATAATGTTTTATCTGTTTCATTGTTCAAGAAATCAATAATCTGATCATATGCATTTTTTACGTCGGACATATTATTCACCCCTTCATTTAAAAATCACTATTTGTTTTTTGAATATACCCAAAATAAAATGCTATCTGTTAGTCTCAAACAAAAGAGTGCATCTTCAATTGTTGGAGATTCAATAGTATTCTCATTCCTATGGGTTCCATAATCAGACATCATAGAATAAATCATATAAATCGTTTTTGTCTTTGTCAGCTTTCCATCTTTATTTTCATTAAAAAAATCTGCTAAATCTTCTTTTTTCAGATCTGATTTAAGAGCCCTATCTAAGTCAGCAACCGTTGCTGTTTCACTGTCTCCGCTAGTGTTAAATACACCTCTCATCCACTTTGCGAAATTTTCAGTCCCCTTATATTTTGAAAATATACTTACAATACTTGTCCTACATGATTCAATACAAGCTCCTGAATGCCCCTGTGTATAAGCATCAATAGCAGATTTGTAAGCATCATATACTTCTTTATGGTTATTTTTTATCCATGACTCAACAGAAAACATCTCACTTACTCTGGAAAAGTCGCTTTCCATACAAGCAGAAACTTTAACTTTATCAAATTCAATGGCTATACTTAACCCTAAAATTTCGTATAGTTTAGCTAGCTCTTCAAAATCTTCATTGCTATCTTCAGAAATCCATCTTACATTGAAGGATTTAGTTATTTCTTTTAGCAGATTGATAATATCTTCATGCCTATTTTCCTTATACAAATCCGAGAAAATACTATCTAAACCTAGAAACACATCGTATTCCTCGTTATTATTCTCAAATTTGTGTGCATAGCCTTGATTGTAGAAATACGGCACTAGGTAATCCATATATTTTTCATAAAGATCATTAAGTCCAACGCATTTTAATCTAGCCTTAAATTCTGAATTTTTCCTTATAAAAAAGCCTGGTCTACTAAGAATTTCCGCAATTTTTGAAAGAATTATTTCTTTATCATTCATTTTTTCACCCCATTAATGTTTAATATCTATTGCTTTTTCAAAGCAGGTAACACCATTTCTAAATACTCCTGCCAGTAATCATTATCGCCTTCCATGTCATGAAGCCAATAGTACATAAACAGTATTTCAAATTCTTGCTTTTTTCCTTTTGTAAAGGATTTTTTCGGCATCTTTCTATATAGTGAATCTAGGTTAAAGAGGTTACTTTTCTGCTTATAATCGTAATCGTACTTCCTCCAAGTATATTGACTCTTCTTTCTATGTGTTGACGGCCAAACATCCTCGTTGTCATAAAAACTATTTATCCAACTATAGGCAAAGGCAAGAAGATTAACCTGATACTTTGCCCAGGTTTTATCGATCCAATCAGTTATTTCTTCTGTTATTGATGGCATTCCGAAATTAAACCTTTGTTCGCTTTCTACCCTATGATAGTCTTTTATAAAAAGAAAAAGAAACTCTGTTTGGTCCTTAAGAAACGGAAACTTTTTAATTAGTTGCGAATAGCAATCATAGGAAGCATTTCTAAATTCACTATCAGTACTATACAGAAAGAAAAACTCATTCTCCTTCATGATGTTTCCAATGTACCTATGTATTTGCTTCCCATACTCATTATAAATACTAACAGCCCATTCTCTAACTTCAGGATCATACTCTCTTAGCTGCTTACGATATTTCTCTAATTTTTCATTATGGAGTACTGTTTTTTCCTCAGCTTCCGTTATATTCAGATAGTTGTTGAAATACTCAAATACATAATCAACACAGATTTTCATATTTTGTGCACGCGCATCAATGTCAAATTCATTGAGTTTATCTTCCTTTTTCCTTCGTGCAATGTATTCCTCAATGGTCAGCATTCTTTCACCACCTCTCGCATGTGATTTTGCTATTCTTAGGAAGATTAATATAAAGCCAATAAATCATTTCGGCTAGTATCTAGAGTTAATCTTTTTATATCTCTGCTGATTAGATGAAGTCTTTTCAATAGCCTTTATATTACCTTCCATTTTATTTACGTAGTTTAAAAATAAAGTCCCAAGCAGAAGTCGATCCTTTCTGGGTATTCTATTCCATACATAACCCTTGAACAGGTCTTTAACAAGAAAGACTTCACCTTCATTCAAGTTTTCAGTTTCCTTAATAGCTTCTTCTAGTAGCTCATTAACATCACTCATGTTGTCATCTCCTTATCAATAACAATATCAACAACATTGTTAATAAGATTATATGCCTTTTACCAATTCCAGTCAATAAAAAGAAAACCACCAATCAAGAGAATATATCTCCTGAATGGTGGTCATTTATGAAGGCTATGTTTATACATCTACTTCTACACCAGATTTAAATTCAATAGTTAGTTTATCATCATAGACCGTTATTTTCTCTATAAGTCTCCTTACTAGTTGCTCATCATACTCCTCAAGGAGGGTGGATTGTTCATTAAGGAATTTTTCCATCTCTTCTAGTCTTTGCTTGGAACCCTTTTTGCCTGCTTCTTCTGCTAAAGCCTTATGTCTTTCCTCTCTGAGCCTGTATATCTCATCGGCTATATCGTTATAATCTTCTTTGGAATTGGCCAGTCTCAAAAGGTCTTTTTGTAATTCCTCTAGCTTTTTATCTATCTCGGAAACAATATTATTGTCTGTTTCACTTATCACTGTTTCTATATTTTCCTTTAAGATTGTTAAAAAGCCATCCTTTTGCCCTATTAGTTTATTAATTGCATCCACCGTAGCAAGGCCTATCATATCCTCCAGCACGGTTCGGGAATGACAAGTTAACCCTGTATTCTCAAGTCTACTGACGCATCTCCAAACAATTGATTTTTTACCTCGGTTATTCCAATGAACTCTACGGTATATTTCGCCACACTCACCACAGAAGATAATTTGCGAAAATACATGATTTGAACTAAAGTTTCTTTTCTTTCCACTAGTACTTATATGTCCTCTACTTCTACGAACTAACTCTTCTTGTACCTGCATGAAAATTTCACGCGGGATAATGGCTTCATGGTTATTCTCTACATAATACTGAGGTACGATTCCGTTATTCACAACCCTCTTTTTTGTAAGAAAATCTACCGTATAAGTTTTTTGGAGCAATGCATCACCAATGTATTTTTCATTGCTTAATATTTTCCTTATAGTACTGGTATGCCACCTTTTTTCCCCGCTCCCGTAAGTATGCCATCAGCTTCAAGTCCTTTTTTGATTTTATCCATACTTGAGCCTTCAAGATACTCTCGGTAAATCCTTTTGACTATTTCAGCTTCCTCCGGTACAATTACTAATCGCTTATTTTCATCTTTGGTATATCCTAAAAACCTAGAACAATTGACCATTACCTCTCCCTGTTGGTATCGGTATTGATAGCCAAGCTTTACATTCTGGCTTAATGACTGGCTCTCTTGTTGCGCTAAGGATGCCATAATGGTAAGCATAATTTCACCTTTGGCATCCAGTGTATTGATATTTTCTTTCTCAAAATATACCGCAACATTTTTATCTTTAAGTTTTCTGATGTATTGTAGACAGTCCAAGGTATTTCTAGCAGATCGGCTTATTGATTTGGTAATAACCATATCAATTTTCCCAGCCATGCACTCATCAATCATTCGATTAAATTCGTCGCGATTTTTTGTATTTGTGCCTCTGATACCATCATCAGCAAAGATCCCTGCAAATTCCCACTCTGAATTCTTCTTAATAAACTCTGTATAGTGTTCAATCTGCACTTCGTAACTACTAGCCTGCTCATCACTATCTGTAGAAACTCGGCAATAAGCAGCGACCCGAAGTTTTGGTGTTTCATCTTCTTTTCGGCTGTTGCCTACACGTTTAATTGCAGGTATAATCATTACATTTTTATTAACTGCCATCTTGCTGCACCTCACTTTCTATTAAGATGTATACATATTCAGCTTGTGTAAAAGGATTTGTATACTTCTGAATTACTTGTCCTATGGTATCTTTTTAATTATCTATCCTGCCTTCTCAACCCCAATAAAAAATCTAACCTATCAACTCAACCCCTATCACTTTCATGGTAGTTGACATGTTTCCTCAAAGAATAAAAATAAGGGTTTCCCGACATTAACGTCCTCGACAAAGATGTCATGAGAAAAATTCAATGTCAGGAAACCCTTTATCTATAAGTGCTTAAAGTATCTTTATTTCTCAACCCTTGACATCAATACCACGCACTCCACATGTGAGGTATGCGGAAACATATCCACCGGCTGGACTTCTATTGTTTTATATCCCCCATCTTCCAAGATTCGTAAATCCCTTGCGAGGGTCGATGGGTTACAGCTAACGTAAACTACTTTTTTCGGTTTCATTTCAATAATCGTTTTTAATAATGATTCGTCGCAACCTTTCCTTGGTGGATCAACGACTAGGACATCGGCTTGAATCCCTTTTTCTGCCCATTTTGGAATGACCGTCTCAGATTCACCAACTTCAAATTCCACATTTGTCATCCCATTTAATTTTGCGTTTTTCCGCGCATCATCAATCGCTTCCGGTACAATTTCTACACCATATACTTTTTTCGCCTTTTGTGCTAAAAATAATGAAATCGTCCCAATTCCACAGTATGCATCAATCACTATTTCTTCACCAGATAAATCGGCATATTCTAATGCTTTATCATATAATACCTTCGTTTGGACAGGATTTACTTGATAAAAAGATAATGGTGAAATCCTGAACTTAACATCACCAATTTTATCGTAAATCACTTCTTCCCCCCAAAGTAGTTTCGTCTTTTTCCCTAAAATGACATTCGTCTTCTCTGAATTTATATTTTGTACGATGGATTTTACTTTCGGCAACCGCGCCACTAATTTTTCAACAATCTCATCTTTATTCGGTAACTTTTCCGTGCGCGTAATTAGGACGACCATTAATTCTCCAGTTTGCTTACCGTAGCGAGCCATTATATTTCGTAAAATTCCTGTATGATTCTTTTCATCATAAGCTTGGATTTTAAATTCGTTACAAACTTCTTTTACAACTTGAATTGCATCATTTACCTCTTTCATTTGAATAACACTTTCATCCGTTGGAACGATTTCATGGGATCTCGGCTTATAAAATCCAGAAATTAGTTTCCCGTTCTTTTCACCGACAGGCTCTTGTGCTTTGTTCCGGTAATGCCACGGGTTATCCATTCCGATAATAGGATGAACCTTTACATCCTCAAGCCCACCAATGCGAACTAACACTTGTTCAACATGATTTTGTTTAAATTTTAACTGCCCATCATAAGTCATATGATGAATTTGGCAGCCGCCATATTTATGTTCTTCCTCTTTCGGAATATCAACGCGAACTGGACTTCGTTCTATAATGTTAATTAGTTCGCCATGAGCATAATTCTTTTTTGCTTTAACGACTTTGACTGTCGCTTTTTCACCAGGTAACCCATTTGGAACAAATATAGGGTAACCATCCAATTTCGCTACTCCTTGTCCTTGATGAGTCAAATCTACAAATTCTATATCAATTAAGTCATTTACCTTTACAGGCGCTTTTTGCTTCATTTCATTCACCTTCATCTGTTAAAAATTCCGTTATGGTGTTATAGTCAACAACTTTCATTATACATTGTTTACTATTTTGAGAAAAAATCCTCTTTAAAAAACTACACAAAGTTGTAAAATGCACTAGGGTTTGTGGCTGATTTTTTTCAAAATAAAAAAGGGCTTACCCATCCACATAAGTGGTAAGGGGGAAGAGCCCTTTTAATTAGATTCCGTTTCCGATTCTAAATCAACGCGATCTTCTTTTCGCAACTGGTCAATTGGTGCAAAAATTTCAAAATGGCGATATAAATTTTTAAATTCAGCTGGGGTTTTTCCACCTAGTTCACCATCTAAATTTATAAGAACTTCATCTTCAGATGTTACTTTAATATAATTTGCCTTCGTATAAATAACATTTGGATCTTTAATATGCTCACCACGAAGAGCCAGCGTCGCTAATCGAACAAATTCAGCTAAATTTGTTTTCTTTAAAATTAATAAAGTAAAATAGCCATCATTAATGGAAGCATCTGGGGCAAGTTTTTCAAAGCCACCAACTGAATTTGTAAGAGCAATTAAAAATAACATTACTTCGCCTTCGTATAATTTACCATCATATTCTAAATGAAGATTGTATGGCTTTAATGAAGGCAACATCTCAATCCCTTTTATATAGTAGGCAAGTTGACCAAGCATCGTCTTTAATTTAATCGGAACTTCGTACGTCAATTCAGTAAGACGTCCACCACCAGCGATATTAATAAAGTATTTGTCATTCATTCGACCAATATCAATAGGTATAGATTGTCCATCTACAATGATGTCTGTCGCAGCAAAAATATCTCTTGGAATATGTAACGCCCTTGCAAAGTCATTCGTTGTCCCAACAGGAATTAAACCTAATTTTGGACGATACTCCTGTTCAGCTAATCCATTAACAACTTCATTAAATGTTCCGTCTCCTCCAGCTGCAATTACGAGATCATATCTTCTTTCTACAGCTGTACGAGCAGCCTCAGTCGCATCTCCTGGTCCTGTTGTTGCATGACATGATGTTTCATAGCCAGCTCTTTCTAATTTAGCTAAAACATCAGGTAAATGCTTTTTAAAAATTTCTCTACCCGAAGTCGGATTATAAATAATTCGAGCTCTTTTCATTAAACATCATCCATCTCAATTTAAATTTTTTTCTATAAAACATCATACTTCATCAGTAATTTCAAGGCAAATTTAATTTACTTTTATTACATTATGACCAAGAATTCTTTATTATTACACATTAAAAATTAGAATTTTCAATAATATAAACTTCTCGCTCTATTTTCGTTCAAAAAAATATGGGCATTTGCCCATACACCTGTTTGTTGGGACACATACACTAGGGTGAACACACATGAGGAGGTAAAAGTATGGAAAGACAGATATTAGGAGGCCCTTTTGGTTTTGGAAGTTTTCCTAGTTATGGTATGGGATACGCAGGATTTTATGATTTCGGAGGAGGATATGGTGGCAATCCATTCCAACAATATTACGGATATGGAGGTCAGCCATTCTATCATGGGCATGGGCATCACCATGGACACCACCATTACGGACATCATCACCATCATGGGCACCTTCATCACCATCATGGGCACCTTCATCACCATCATGGGCACCATCATCACGGACACCACCATGGACACCATCATGGATACGGAGGTTACCAAACCCAACCATGGTTCGGTCCACGTGAGGAGTACGGTCCAGCACCCTATTAGGAATTAATATAACGTTCGTGCAAAGTAAAGACTCTTACTTTTTTAAATATGATAATACTTCATTTTTACCCTTCGTAAACTACATCGCCCAGTTAGGAAACTGGGTGATTTTATTTTAAAGTGTACAGTGTTTTTTACTCTTTACATATGCACTCAATTAACTCAACAGTTTTATATTCAACAATCTAAAATTCGAGATTCTAACTCCATGCTAGTTTTTATAAAATTTAGTATAATGAATTATATAACAAGTATGGGGGTGGGATGATGGCAGCTCGTACTGTTTTATTAGATCGAATGTATGTAAATGGAGAGTGGGTAAAAGCAATTTCAAACGAGAGCTTTGCGATAACAAATCCAGCAGACGGTGAACATATCGCTTCCGTTCCTAACGGTGACAAGGAAGATGCAATTTTAGCAGTAGATGCAGCTTATGACGCTTTTAAAAAGTGGTCCCAAAAAACGGCAGATGAACGTAGTCATCTTTTACGTCGCTGGTATGACAATATTTTAGATAGTAAGGATGAAATCGCAGAAATATTAACCCTTGAACAAGGGAAACCATTAAAAGAAGCTCTTGGTGAAGTTACCTATGCTGCAAGTTTTATTCAATGGTATGCAGAAGAAGCAAAGCGGGTTTACGGGGAAACGATTCCTGCATCTGCAGTTGATAAACGATTACTTGTGTTAAAGCAACCTGTTGGGGTCGTTGCAGCAATTACACCTTGGAATTTCCCTGCTGCAATGATTACACGAAAAGTAGCACCGGCTTTGGCGGCTGGCTGTACTGTTGTTATTAAACCAGCAGAACAAACTCCACTTACGGCCTTGAAATTAGCAGAAGCTGCAGAACGGGCCGGTTTTCCAAAAGGTGTTATTAACATTGTTACAGGTGATGCTCAAGAAATTGGTGATGCATGGTTAAAAGATTCGCGCGTCCGTAAAATCACCTTTACTGGATCAACGGAAGTAGGTAAACTTTTAATGCGCGGAGCAGCTGACAATGTGAAGAAAGTCTCGCTAGAGTTAGGTGGGCATGCACCATTTATTGTATTCCCAGACGCAGACATCGATGCGGCTGTTCAAGGTGTCATGCAGTCAAAATTTAGAAATAATGGGCAAACTTGTGTATGTGCAAACCGAGTTTACGTCCACTCATCCATTGTCGATGAGTTTGTTCGGAAGTTTGCTGAAGAAGCGAAGAAGTTAACGGTTGGTTTTGGTTTAGAACCAGAAACTCAAGTGGGACCATTAATTGATGAACAAGCATACATAAAAGTAGAGTCCCATATTCATGATGCCGTAAGTAAAGGCGCAAACATTGAATGCGGTGGTCGTCGTATCGAGGATTTAGAAGATGGGTATTTTGTTGAACCGACTGTTTTAAGTAATGTGACTGAGGATATGCGCATTATGAAGGAAGAAACCTTTGGTCCAGTTGCGCCAGTCATTACTTTTGATGATACTGAAGATGTAATTGAACGGGCAAACAATACTCCGTACGGACTTGCTGCTTATTTATTTACAACAAACTTAAAAACAGCAGTAACTGTATCAGAACAACTTGAATATGGAATTGTCGGTATTAACGATGGACTTCCTGCTGTCGCACAAGCACCATTTGGTGGATTTAAGGAAAGTGGACTTGGTCGTGAAGGTGGACACCACGGTATTGAAGAGTTCCTAGAAGTAAAGTATGTTTCAATTAAACTTTGATTTCATAGAAAAACGCAAAGACTCGCTGAAAAAGCGAGTCTTTTCTATGGCTACTTTTTATACTCGATGGTAAACATTAGGGTCATTATTAATTCGAACGTTCCGGTCAAGGGTTGAAATTTTCTCCATATCTTCATCTGTTAATTTAAAATCAAAGACATTGAAGTTTTCTTCAATTCGTGATGGTGTTACTGATTTAGGAATTACAATCGTATTGTTTTGTAAATGCCAGCGTAAGATAACTTGTGCAGCAGTTTTATTATGCTTTTCTGCGATGTTTGTAATCACTTCATCATTTAAAACATCTCGTCCATTCATCAATGGACTGTATGCTTCGATGTAAATATTGTGTTTAGCGCAAAATTCTTTCAATTCTTTTTGCTGTAAGTATGGATGGCATTCAACTTGGTTCACGACAGGAACAACTTCACATTCTGCGAAGATTTTTTCCAAATGCTCAATATTAAAGTTTGATACACCGATTGCTTTAACACGTCCATCTTTATACAGTTTTTCTAACGCTTTATATGTTTCTATGTATAAACCGAAATCTGGACATGGCCAATGAATTAAATATAAATCGACATAATCTAGTCCTAAACGATCAATACTTTCTTCAAAGGCTTTTAGTGCTTTTTCATAACCGTGATCTGCATTCCAAAGTTTAGTAGTAATAAATAGTTCTTCTCGTGGAACTTGTGAATTAGCGATTGCTTTCCCAACGCCTGTTTCATTTTGATATACCGTTGCTGTATCAATCAAACGGTATCCTACCTCAATTGCTTTTTCTACAGCTGGTGTTGCTTCTTCGTTTGGTACTTGCCATACTCCAAATCCAAGCTTCGGCATGTGTACCCCATTATTTAATGTTACATATTCCATCGCTGTCATCCCTTTCAATTTGTTCAAATTTAGTATAACAAAATGGGAAGGTGATGATAAATTTGATGCATTAGGGGGAAGGAGAAATTTAAGCACGTTCGATCACATTTCTGACTAGTCTCTGCATCTATTTGTCCACGAAAACGCCTGTCGATGACATTTCATGTATTCCTTCTTCGCTTTTTGTCTTCGAGAACGCCTGTCGATGACATTTCATGCATGCCTTCTTCGCTTTTTGTCTTCGAGAACGCCTGTCGATGACATTTCGGACATGCTTTCTTCTCATTTTGTCTTCGAGAACGCCTGTCGATGACATTTCGGACATGCTTTCTTCTCATTTTGTCTTCGAGAACGCCTGTCGATGACATTTCATGCATTCCTTCTTCGCTTTTTGTCTTCGAAAACGCCTGTCGATGACATTTCGGACATGCTTTCTTCTCATTTTGTCTTCGAGAACGCCTGTCGATGACATTTCGGACATGCTTTCTTCGCTTTTTGTCTTCGAAAACGCCTGTCGATGACATTTCGGACATGCTTTCTTCTCATTTTGTCTTCGAGAACGCCTGTCGATGACATTTCAGACATGCCTTCTTCGCTTTTTGTCTTCGAGAACGCCTGTCGATGACATTTCGGACATGCCTTCTTCTCATTTTGTCTTCGAGAACGCCTGTCGATGACATTTCGGACATGCCTTCTTCTCATTTTGTCTTCGAGAACGCCTGTCGATGACATTTCGGTCATGCCTTCTTCTCATTTTGTCTTCGAAAACGCCTGTCGATGACATTTCGGTCATGCCTTCTTCGCTTTTTGTCTTCGAAAACGCCTATCGATGACATTTCGGTCATGCCTTCTTCGCTTTTTGTCTTCGAGAACGCCTATCGATGACATTTCGGTCATGCTTTCTTCCCATTTTGTCTTCGAAAACGCCTGTCGATGACATTTCATGCATTCCTTCTTCGCTTTTTGTCCACGAGAACGCCTGTCGATGACATTTCGGTCATGCTTTCTTCTCATTTTGTCTTCGAGAACGCCTGTCGATGACATTTCGGTCATGCCTTCTTCGCTTTTTGTCTTCGAGAACGCCTATCGATGACATTTCGGACATGCTTTCTTCTCATTTTGTCTTCGAGAACGCCTGTCGATGACATTTCGGTCATGCCTTCTTCTCATTTTGTCTTCGAGAACGCCTGTCGATGACATTTCGGACATGCTTTCTTCTCATTTTGTCTTCGAGAACGTCTGTCGATGACATTTCGGTCATTCCTTCTTCTCATTTTGTCTTCGAAAACGCCTGTCGATGACATTTCGGACATGCTTTCTTCTCATTTTGTCTTCGAAAACGCCTGTCGATGACATTTCGGACTAGTCTCTGCATCTATTTGTCCACGAAAACGCCTATCGATGACATTTCGGTCATGCCTTCTTCGCTTTTTGTCCACGAGAACGCCTATCGATGACATTTCTAACGAGTCCTCACTTCATTTTATCCGCGAGAATCTGGAACAATGACATTCCAACCAATCCTAAATCAAAATTTATCCACGAAACAGCATTCACACATCACAATCAAAAAAAGCTCCCTCAACTAAACATTGAAGGAACTTCATTCATTTGAGTAGTAACACTCGCTACTATTTAACTAATCTCTCCACAATACTATCCGCAATTCTTTCCCACAGCTCGTCATCTTCTAGGAATCGCTTCGTCATTTTGCGGTACATATCTTTTTGTTTATCTGCAAAGTCTGGAGCATCTTTATCCGGCAGAGCTGCGCGTTCTTCATCAACAAATGCTTGAACTTCCGGCGCGCGGGGCCCCCACACAGCTACTTCATTTCCAGCTTCATCTATAAATATATAAATTGGAATCGAGCGAGATGTCCCATTCGTTAAGTATTGATCCATTAATTCTAAGTTTTGATCACGCAACAGATAACGTACTTCAATATCAGCAACTTCAGCAATTTTCATTAAAATTGGATTGTTGACCATCGCATCACCGCACCAATCTTCTGTCAGTGCAATTGCCCGCAACTTTCTATTACGTAACCCTTCTAGCTTTCCAACATGCTCAGCTTTCAACTCAAATCGCTCATAAATTGACAGCATTTTTTCCTTGTTTCTTGTCATCTGTTCAACATAATCGTTATAGCTCATCGCTTTTTCAAACCAATCATTTAACTGCATCCATTTTCACCTCTTAATTCCGATTTGCAAATATTTTGTACAACAAACGGAGAATTTCTAAATACAGCCATACTAAAGTGATCATTAATCCAAAGGCACCGTACCATTCCATATATTTCGGTGCACCAACTGCAGCTCCTCTTTCGATAAAATCAAAATCTAAAACGAGATTTAGCGCTGCAATAAAGACAATCACTCCACTTACTATTATACCTAAAGTTCCCGTTTCATGAATTAATGGGACTTGGATACCGAAAAAACCTAATATTAAACTTAATAAGTATGTTAAAAAGACACCTAAAGTTGCTGCCGCTACTCCTAAGCGAAAATTATGGGTTACTTTAATAAGACCACTTTTATATACGAGGAGCAGACCAAATAAAATCGAAAAAGTTAAAGAAACCGCCATGAAGGTAATTCCTTGAAATTGAGCTTCGTACATCGCCGAAACCCCACCAATCACAAACCCTTCTAAAATTGCATAAATCGGTGATAAAACAGGGGCCAATCTTTTTACGAAAATAGTAATTAACGCAACAATTAAACTACCCAAAACACCAACGGTAATATAAAGGCCAACATTTTCACCAGCAAAATATTGGGACCATGTAAAAACTGCACTTACAACAATTAAAACGAGTAAAATAAACGTTTTATTAACGGTTCCCTGTATAGTCATTGTATTACCGCCATATGCATGACCTGTATAAGACTCAAAAGTTTTATCCGTTAAACTTGGGTTTCCACTTCGCATCGTTCTCCTCCTTTTATAACTATACATACGATTATTTCAATCAATAGTTTCAAAAACTTGATCTCTCAAACAACATTCGCATTGACCACTAAAAAACTTCTCTATTATCCATTCTATTATTTTCTATAATTTTACATTCAATTTTTAAAAAATAAAAGGGTAACCAGAAGTCACCTTGACTTCGATTACCCTTCTTACATTTTTATCGCTTTTTAATTTCTTCAAGTAAAATTTTATTAAGTAATGGTGGGTTGGCTTGTCCTTTTGTTTTTTTCATTATTTGACCAACTAGGAAGCCAATAGCACGGTCTTTACCGTTTTTAAAGTCTTCAATAGATTGTGGGTTGTTATCCAACGCTTCTGTAACAAGCGCTAATAATGTAGCCTCGTCAGAGATTTGAACTAATCCTTTTTCTTTTACGATTTTCTCTGGATCTCCGCCTTTTTCCACTAGTTCACTGAAGACTTTCTTCGCCATTTTTGAAGAAAGTGTGCCATTATCAATTAACTTAATCATCCCAGCTAAACTTTCTGGAGTAAGTGCAATTTCATGCAATTCTTTTTGTTCCGCATTTAAGTATGCAGACACATCTCCCATTAACCAGTTTGATGCTTGTTTTGCATCCGCTCCAGCAGCAACAGTTGCTTCAAAGAAGTCGGACATTTCTTTTGTCATCGTTAAAACTTTCGCATCATATTCTGGTAAACCTAATTCTTCAATATATCGTTTTTTCCGTGCATCTGGAAGTTCAGGAATCGATGCTCGAACACGTTCTTTCCATTCATCATCAATGTAAAGTTCAACAAGGTCTGGTTCCGGGAAGTATCGATAATCATCCGATCCTTCTTTTACACGCATTAAAATCGTTTCTCCAGTTGCCTCATCATAACGGCGTGTTTCTTGGTTAATGACACCGCCAGCAAGCAATACTTTTTCTTGTCGTTTAATTTCATACTCCAATCCTTTTCGAACAAAGTTAAAGGAGTTTAAGTTTTTCAATTCTGTTTTCGTGCCGAACTTTTCTTGACCGATTGGGCGAAGGGAAACGTTAGCGTCACAACGTAAAGATCCTTCTTCCATTCGAACATCGGAAACACCTGTGTATTGGATAATAGCTTTTAATTTTTCTAAATAAGCGTATGCTTCTTCTGGTGTACGAATATCTGGTTCTGATACGATCTCAATTAAGGGTGTTCCTTGACGGTTTAAGTCAACTAAAGACCCGTCTTCTGTATGAATTAGTTTTCCGGCATCCTCTTCTAAATGTAAACGATTGATACCAATTCGCTTAGTCTTGCCGTTCACTTCAATTTCTATCCAACCATTCCTACCAATTGGTTGTGCATCTTGCGTAATTTGATACGCTTTCGGGTTATCCGGATAAAAATAGTTTTTTCGATCGAAACTTGATTCTGTCGCAATGTCCATATTTAATGCCATTGCCGCTTTCATAGCAAAATTAACTGCTTCTTTATTTAATACGGGTAAAACTCCTGGATAACCCCAGTCAATCACATTCGTATTTGTATTTGGTTCTGCTCCGAATTGGTTCGGGGATGGTGAAAATACCTTCGATTTCGTTTTCAATTCTACGTGTACTTCAAGTCCAATTACCGCTTCAAAATTCATTTATTTCACCCCTTACAATTGTGGTTTTTGTTTATGGAAATCTGTCGCTTGTTCAAAAGCATGGGCTACGCGATAAACTGTACCTTCATCGAAATGTTTACCAATGATTTGAAGGCCAATTGGTAATCCATTATTAAAGCCACATGGTACAGAAATACCTGGAAGACCAGCAAGGTTGACTGGAATTGTTAACAAATCGTTAACATACATCGTGACTGGGTCGTCAATTTTTTCGCCAATCTTGAATGCCGTCGTTGGATTTGTTGGTCCAATTACGACATCATAGTTTTCAAATACTTTTTCAAAATCTTGTTTAATTAATGTACGAATTTGTTGAGCCTTTTTATAGTAAGCATCATAATAACCTGAGCTTAAGGCAAACGTTCCGATCATAATCCGACGTTTCACTTCGTCACCGAAGCCTTCAGAACGTGATTTCTTATACAATTCCATTAAATTTTTTGCATCTTTTGCTCGATAACCATAACGAATACCGTCAAAACGGGCAAGGTTTGCCGATGCTTCAGATGAAGAAAGAATATAGTATGCAGATACTCCATATTTGGAATTTGGTAATGATACTTCTTCCCAGGTCGCACCTAATCCTTCTAACACTTTCAATGCTTCAAGTACCGCATTACGTACGGATTCGTGAACACCTTCACCTAAATATTCTTTCGGAACGGCAATCTTCAAGCCTTTTACATCACCTGTTAATTGCTCCACATAGTTTGGTACTGGAACATCTGCTGAAGTGGCATCATTCGGATCAACACCAGCAATTGTTTGTAAAATATAAGCATTATCTTCTACATTACGTGTAATTGGTCCAATTTGATCTAATGAAGAAGCAAATGCTACTAATCCATAACGGGATACACGACCATATGTTGGTTTCATTCCTACAACGCCACAGTATCCTGCAGGTTGGCGAATAGATCCACCCGTATCAGAACCTAGTGAAAATGGAACTTCACCAGCTGCAACAGCTGCTGCAGAACCACCTGATGAACCTCCAGGAACATATTCTAAATTCCATGGATTGTAAGTTTTATGGAAATATGAAGTTTCAGTGGAGCCACCCATTGCAAATTCATCCATATTTAATTTACCAATCATAACAGCTCCAGCATTATGTAATTTATTCATTACGGTCGCATCGTAAATTGGATCAAAGTTTTCTAACATACGGCTTGCACAAGTCGTACGTACATCTTTTGTTATGATATTATCTTTAATTCCAATCGGCATTCCGAATAGAATATTGTTCGCTTCTTCTGTACTAAGTTTTGCATCTAACTCTTTTGCTTTCGCACGAGCATTTTCTTCATCAACAGTAATGAATGCTTTAACTTTGTCCTCAACTTCGTGTATACGTTTAAGGGATTCATCAACTAAATCTGAAACTGTAATTTCCTTTTTACGTAGTAACTCTTGTAAATCTTTTAATTTATGATCAAATAGTCCCAAAGTTTTCCCTCCTTACTCGATAATCGATGGAACACGAATTTGTCCATCTTTATGGTCTGGTACATTTTTTAATAATTCTTCTCGTGGTGTGCCTGGTTCAGATACATCCTCACGCATTACATTTTTCATATTTAAAACATGTGACGTTGGTTCAACATTTGTCGTATCTACTTCGTTTAACTGTTCTGCAAAACGAATAATCTCATCTAACTGAGTTGTAAATTTTTCGATTTCCTCTTCTTCAAATGTAAGACGAGATAAGTCCGCCACACGTTTAACATCTTCTTTTGAAATTCTTGACATTTAATTCACCTCCAAAGTAATTAAACAACGGAATCTGTTACAATACAATTGCTTAAAGCAAAACTAATTTATATTTTACCATGTTTTGACTAATTTCAGAAATACTGTTGTCAAATTCTTTTATATTATTACATAAAATAAGTTTACTCCACCTCCAATATAAAAAAAGAAGATCGCTGATGTAGACCTAGCAATCTCCTCCGCATTATTTTTTCAATTTACCTTTTGAAAAAAGTTTTTTCAAAATCCGCTTTGTTCGCGGTTTTGTTGTTGTTTTTTTCGGTTTTGTCGATTCGATTTCTACTTTATCTTTTACATAAATTTCTTCTTTTTCAATTGCATAATTATCATATGTTAAAACTAAACCAATATCTGTATTACTTTCTTTATTTTCTACAATCGTAAATGGAATATTATTTTCGTTAGCAACCTTAATGTATTTTCTTAAAATCTCATAAGAAATTGTTCCATTTAAAAGCAATTTTGTTTTTGGATGTTCTTTCATTTCCTTTTCGACTTCGTTATATATTTTTGACTCAAATATTTGATCCTTTGTCAAAGCAATAACGATTCTTTCACGGATTGTACCTAAAAATTTTCTCCGTTCTTCAGGGTTAATTTCCTTTTTTCCATGTATCCCCTGTTCTAAATACTCTTCCAACGTTGACTTTTGTGACATTTAATTATTCACCCTTATATCATATTAATTCTATTGTAGTATATGCAAAGTATCGTTTCAATAAGCTTTTCCATACGGAAAATTCATGCTTCTAAGTAAAAATTTCCTTTTATAAAAAAATTTCACGCTCATAATTAAAAAATAATACATCTAATTTAGTCAATAACAAAAGCAGGCTGATTTCAACTCATAATTTCAGCCTGCCCATTAATTTCATTTTTTAAAACTGTTCCGCAATCGACTTTGCCTGCATATGAAGAAGTAAGTAATCTGGCCCCCCTGCTTTTGAATCCGTTCCTGACATATTGAATCCGCCAAACGGTTGGTAGCCAACAATTGCGCCCGTACAACCACGGTTTATATATAAGTTTCCAACATGGAAATCTTCTTTTGCTTTTTCAATATGTTCACGATTATTGGAAATCACAGAGCCAGTTAAACCGTACTCCGTATTGTTCGCAATCTCAATAGCTTCATTGAAACTTTTCGCCTTTGCAAAGGCAACGACCGGACCAAATATTTCTTCTTGCATAATTCGTGCTTTTGGATGGACATCAGCAAAAACCGTTGGCTGAACAAAGTAACCTTTTGAATCATCACCTGTGCCGCCGACAATTAATTTTCCTTCTTTTTTACCAATTTCGATATACTTTGTAATCTTGTCAAACGCTGCTTGATCGATGACTGGTCCAACAAAAGTTTCACGATCTAATGGGTCACCGACAACTAATTCATTTGTCCGTTGTACGACCCGATCCAATACTTCATCATATACATCTTCTAAAACAACCGCCCGTGAACAAGCTGAACATTTTTGACCTGCAAACCCGAAGGCAGATTTTACTATTGAATCAGCTGCTAAATCTAAATCGGCTTCACTGTCCACTACGATTGTATCTTTCCCACCCATTTCGGCAATAACACGCTTTAACCAAATTTGTCCTGGGTGAACGATGGAGGCCCTTTCATATATACGTGTACCAACCTCTCGAGAACCTGTAAAACTAATAAATCTTGTTTTCGGATGATCAACTAAATAATCCCCAATTTCTGAACCGCTACCAGGAATATAGTTAACAACCCCTGCTGGTAAACCTGCTTCTTCTAATACTTCTACAAACTTTGCAGCAATAACAGATGTTGCGGATGCAGGTTTCAATAACACTGTATTTCCGGTCACAATCGGCGCAACTGTTGTACCTACCATAATTGCAAAAGCAAAGTTCCAAGGTGGAATAGTTACACCGACTCCAAGAGGGATATAACCATATGTGTTACGTTCACCTGGTCTTGATAAAACTGGTGCCCCATCTTTTATTTCTAGCATTTGTCTGCCGTAGTACTCCATAAAGTCAATTCCTTCTGCAACATCGGCATCGGCTTCATGCCAAGGTTTTCCCGCTTCTTTCATTAGTAATGCACTAAATTCATGTTTTCTTTTCCGAACGATATGCGCTGCTTTAAATAATATTTCAGCTCGCATTTCTGGTTTTGTTTTACGCCATGTTTCAAAAGTTTCTAGCGCCACTTGTATGGCTTCTTCCGCATGTTCTTTCGAAGCTTTAGAAACATAACCAATAATTTCAACTTTATTCGCAGGATTCGTTGAAACAATTTTTTCTTCCGTTTCTATTCGATTTCCACCAATGACTAAATCATACGATTCACCTAAATAACTCTCTACCTTTTTTAAGCCTTCTAAAAAGGCTTCCTGATTTTCCTTCTTTGAGAAATCTGTAAAAGTTTCATGTGCATATGGTTTTACCATGTCATATCCCCCCTGCAGAAAGTTTTGAATAAAAAGATTATTCAAATCTATTTTAGCTTTTTTACTTAGAATCTTCAATGAATTATAGATGTTGTAAAACAAACTAAAAAAAGGAGAGACCATTATAAAACTATTAATCAGCTAAACTTTATATGACGCTAATAGTCTCTCCTTATCATTCACCTTGTATTATCTATTATATTTACTCAAAATACGCGCTAAATACCCGTTGAGCAACATGCGCACCAATAGTGTAGCCATACGGTTGACTTCCATAAAAGGCATGCGGAACAGTAACAGAAATTGCAACTTCTGGATTATCAAATGGTGCATAACCAACAAAAAGTGAATGACTTGTATCGACACCATTTTTAAAACGATTGTCATCTACGTAACGAGACTCGGCAGTTCCTGTTTTCCCTGCCACAGGTAAACTAGCAAGATATCTCCGAGCTGTTCCTTGCGAGCCATGGGTTACTTGCCAAAAACCTTGTTGCACTCGTTCAATCCATTCCTGTTTCATATCAAGGCGATTTAATAACGTCGGATGAAACTCTTGAATAACCGGACTTTCCCCATCCTTATCCAAATCTGCCTCACGAATTTCTTTTACTAATATCGGCTTCATGCGATTCCCGTCATTGGCAATTGTTGCGACATAAGAGGCTAACTGTAAAGGAGTGTACGTATCAAATTGACCAATGGCAATATCAAGAAAAGCAGCTTGTTCTCCTGGATCTTTTTTTGCTTTCAATCCTTCAATTTCTTCTTTAAAACCAATACCTGTTTTTGTTCCAAGTCCGAATTGACCGAAATAATAACGAATAGTTTCAATTTTTTCTGGGTTTAATGAGAAGCGACTGCCCGGTACAAAGTATCCATCCATAATATCTAAGGCGATTAACCACATATAAACGTTTGATGATCTTTCAATGGCCTTCAAATCATCCATCACACCTAAAGCATTGCCCCCATAGGAAGACTTTGGTTCTTTCAGACCTGGAATATCCATCGGCTTATCCTCTTTTTGGTCTCCAGGTTTAAGTACTCCGGTTTGATAGCCAGTTAGTACCGTTGCACCTTTCACTGTAGAACCTGCCTCAAATGCTTGCGTAAAAGTTCCATGGGAAAACTCTTCAAAGGATTGTGTTTCCCGATTATATCTTTTTCCAGCTAGAGCAAGAATTTCACCTGTTTTAGGATCCATGGCAACGACAAACATTCGATCTAATGTATCGGTTCTTGGATGTTTTATTGCCCGCAACAGTTCTTCTTGAATAATTTGCTCCACTTTCTCTTGGAATTCAATATCAATTGTTAATATTAAATCTCTCCCGCGTTCTTCTTCAGATATAATTTCAGAGCTAACAAAATTTCCGCGATTATCAGTTATAACCTTCTCTTGAATTTTTACACCACTTAAAACATCTTCATAAAGTTCTTCTAAATAACTAGCACCATATCGATCATTCAATGCATAGTCTTTCGTTGCAAAATAATCAAGTTTTTCAGTAGGAAGCCCTTCTTTCGTTCGTCCAAGTACACTTCGGAACACTTGTCCAAACGGATAATCCCGTTGCCAATCTGTTGTAATTGAAACACCTGGCAAATTTTCTAGGTTTTCGCTGACACTGGCAAACTCTACTTCCGTTACCCCTTCATTTTTAATTATTGTTGGGGTAAAAGCGATGGCAGACCTCAATTGTTGATATATCGCTGCAACATTCCCATTTATAGGATCAATATCTTCTTCCGTTATTCGTTCGAGTATTAACTGATATAAGTCTCGATCTGATAACTCTTTTTTTCTAACTAACTCTTCTTCTTCTTTCGTTATTTTTTCGTTCCCGTCATTATTTTGGATAATCCATATTTCTTTTTTTACCCATTCGGGAACTTTGTTTATATCATCTTCATTCATTTGAATATATCCGGAAAGTTTTTCAGCTAAATTTAGTAGATCTTTCGGTTGTGGATTTTTTGGAGGTGTATATGTAATCGCCTTTAGAGGTTTATTATTAACTAACAGATTACCATTTCGATCGAAAATTTCTCCCCTCGGAACAGGATGATAGACAATATTATCATCCGTCCGTTTAATTTTGTTAATATAACTTTTTCCCTCGACCATTTGCACATAACCTAAGCGAAGAATTAGAATTGAAAATAGAAAGAAAACGACTACAAATAATAGATTCGCTCGCAATAACATTTTACGACTTTGTCTTCTCTTCCTTCTTTCCATTTCAACCATAGGCACTCTTCCTTTTTATAGTATTCATTATAACTATTAATATGCAGTACATATTAAAGTATGATAGAATATCTCAAAATATGATCCCATGATTTATTAAACTACTATATTCTACAAACATCCGTGTTTCCCTTTTTATCTACCTTATTTTTCAGAAATATTAAAAAACAGTTGATTTTTTTTCTTTTTCTTTCAGCATTTTTTACTATAACTTTACTTAGCAAACAACTCTCGCCCCTAAAACACGAACATTATTTAATAACTTGTAATTATTTGTTCGATTTTTTTATTGACAATGACTTGTTTCAATTGTTAAGATGTAGATACAAAATCAAATACATTTTCTCTCATATATTTATGGGAATACGGCCCATAAGTCTCTACCCGATAACCGTAAATTATCGGACTATGAGAGAAAGTAGGAAACCATAAACCGATGAATGTACAACTTAATTTTGTACAAAATAGGAATATCATTGTCTTCTACAGGTTTGGACTGCTTTCTCTCAATTAATTTAAGCAGACCAAGCCTTTTTATATTTCTTTTTTAAACGTAGAAAAATAGAAAAGGGGTTTAATTATGAAACCACAAGTTGCCGTAATTATGGGCAGTACTTCTGATTGGGAAACAATGAAAAATGCTTGTGATATACTAGATCAATTTGAAGTTCCATATATTAAAAAAGTTGTTTCAGCCCATCGCACTCCTGATTATATGTTCGAATTTGCAGAAAATGCTAAAAAGCAAGGATTAAAAATTATAATTGCTGGCGCAGGCGGAGCAGCTCACTTACCTGGTATGGTTGCTGCAAAAACAACTCTTCCTGTCATTGGTGTGCCGGTACAATCAAAGGCTTTAAATGGTTTAGATTCTTTACTTTCAATAGTACAAATGCCCGCTGGAATACCAGTAGCAACAGTTGCCATCGGAGATAGCGGAGCAAAAAACGCTGGTCTTTTAGCAGTGCAAATGTTAGCTGCCTTTAATGAAACTCTCGCTGAAAAATTAGAACAATTTCGTGAAGAAAATAAAAATCGTTCGATAGAAAGCAGTGATCAACTTGTCTAAAGTTATTCTTCCTGGGCAAACAATCGGGATTATCGGTGGCGGTCAACTTGGCAAAATGATGACTTTATCTGCTAAAGCCATGGGATATCGAGTAACCGTCCTAGATCCAACTCCTGATTGTCCTTGTGGTCAAGTTGCTGATGAGCAAATCGTTGGAGCTTATAACGATTTATCAGCAATAGAACAGCTCGCTAGAAAATGTGATGTAATCACATATGAATTTGAAAATATCGATGCTGAAGCACTTGAGTGGCTTACAAACAATACTTACGTCCCTCAAGGAACTGAAATTTTACGAATTACACAAAACCGAATTTACGAAAAAGCAGCGATTCAAGAAGCCGGGGCTCCCGTTGCTCCTTATCGTGTTATTGAAAAAAAGGAAGATCTTGAATTAGCTATTGGAGAATTACAACTTCCTGTTGTTTTGAAAACTGCCACTGGTGGCTATGACGGCAAGGGGCAAGTCGTGATTAAAACAATTGAAGACGTTAAGCAAGCTTTACCACTAATTCAACACGGTGCTTGTGTACTTGAAAAATGGATTGCATTTAAGAAAGAACTTTCTGTTATTATTACGAAAAATTCAAACGGTGATGCGACCGTATTTCCAGTCGCTGAAAATATTCATAAAAACAATATTCTTCATATGACCATTGCACCAGCTCGAATTAATGATGCAATTAAAGAAGAGGCAATACGGGCAGCAAAACAAATTGCCGATAAGTTGGAACTCGTTGGTACATTAGCTGTGGAATTGTTTCTAACTGAGGATGACAAAATATTTATCAATGAATTAGCGCCAAGACCACATAACTCTGGTCATTTTTCGATTGAAGCATGTATTACATCACAGTTCGAACAACATATTCGAGCTGTTTGCAACTTGCCTTTAGGCTCAACTGAAATTGTTAAACCTGCTGTAATGGTCAATATTTTAGGTCAACACGTTGAACCACTTTTGACGAACTTAAATAATTTTAAAGAATGGAAAATTCATTTATACGGAAAAAGTGAAGCGAAACATAATCGTAAGATGGGACATATTACTCGTCTATGCGAGACACATGAAGAAGCTTTAGCTGAAATAGACAATGACATGACGTTCGGAAAGGAGCAATCCCATGCTAACTGAAATAAAAGGGCTTAACGAAGAATGTGGCTTATTTGGTATTTGGAACCATGATAATGCCGCCCATATTACGTATTATGGCCTTCAAAGCCTGCAACATCGTGGGCAAGAAGGTGCAGGGATTGTCATTAATGATGGTAATAAATTAATTGTAAAAAAAGGAGAAGGTCTTGTTACTGAGGTCTTCTCCAAACAAGTAATCGACGAAATGCCCGGACATAAGGGCATCGGACACGTTCGCTATACAGTAAATGGTGACCGTAGCTTTGAAAACATTCAACCACTATTATTTCACTCCCATACTGGAAACCTTGCTTTAGCACTGAACGGAAGCATTATTAACGCAGGGCGTATGCGAGCTTTACTTGAAGCACAAGGGAGTATTTTTCAAACTACATCGGATACAGAACTTCTTGCCCATTTAATTAAAAGAAGTAAACATCCGAACTTTATTAGTAAGGTGAAAGCTGCATTAAATAGTTTAATTGGGGCTTATGCCTTTTTAATTATGACTGATAACGAATTAATGGCTGCACTTGATCCAAATGGCATACACCCTTTATCCATCGGTAAACTAGGTGAATCATATGTAATTGCTTCGGAAACATGTGCTTTTGACATTATTGGTGCTGAATTTATTCGTGATGTCGAACCCGGTGAACTGATCATTATTAATGACGAAGGTATCCATTCTGAAATGTTTGCACCAAAGGAAAAAATGGCATTGTGTGCAATGGAGTATGTTTACTTCGCAAGACCAGATAGTAATCTTCGTTCTCTGAATGTTCATACAGCTAGAAAAAACTTAGGTAAACAACTAGCAATCGAAGCTCCAATTGAGGCCGATGTTATTACAGGTGTACCGGACTCAAGTATATCTGCTGCAATTGGCTACGCTGAACAATCTGGTATCCCTTACGAACTCGGTTTAATCAAAAACCGCTACGTTGGCCGTACCTTTATCCAACCAACGCAACAATTACGTGAACAAGGTGTAAAAATGAAATTATCTGCTGTTCGTGGTGTTGTAGATGGTAAACGAGTCATAATGGTCGACGATTCGATTGTACGGGGTACAACTAGTAAACGAATAGTTAAGTTGCTTAAGGACGTTGGTGCAAAAGAAGTTCACGTAGTAATTTCTTCACCACCAATTGAACACCCTTGTTTTTACGGAGTTGATACAACGAGTAAAGACGATTTAATTGCTTCCGGAAGAACCGTTGAAGAAATTAGAGAAATAATCGGTGCTAATTCATTAACCTTCTTGAGTGAAGAAGGCATGTTAAAAGCACTCAAACAAGATGATTCAAGTAAACTTGAAGGAGCTTGCCTCGCTTGTTTCACTGGTGAATATCCAACTGAAATAAACATTGATGAGCCAACTGTAGCTACTACTATTAATAAAGTTTATCGAATTTATTAAAAATTTCTCATGAGACCTTATGCATTGAATGGAGGTAAAAAAATGGCGAACGCCTACAAACAAGCCGGAGTTGATATTGAAGCCGGGTACGAATCCGTTAAACGAATGAAAAAACATGTTGAACGAACAAAACGTGCGGGTCTATTAAGTGGTCTTGGCAGTTTTGGTGGAATGTTCGATCTATCCAGTTTAAATATGAAAGAACCAGTGCTCATTTCTGGTACAGATGGTGTCGGTACGAAATTAATGATTAGCTTTTTAACGGGAAAATACGACACGATTGGTATTGATGCTGTTGCAATGTGTGTAAACGACATTGTTGTACACGGCGCAGAACCAATATTCTTTTTAGATTACCTTGCTTTAGGTAAAGCCGTTCCAGAAAAAGTAGAACAAATCGTAAAAGGTGTTGCTGATGGCTGTGAAATGTCAGGCTGTGCTTTGATTGGTGGCGAAACAGCAGAAATGCCAGACATGTACAGTGATGACGAGTTTGACATTGCGGGCTTCGCTGTTGGTGCTGTTGAAAGAGCAAATATCATTACAGGAGAAAAGATCCAAGAAGGCGATGTTCTAGTTGGATTATCATCCAATGGTATTCATTCCAACGGATATTCCCTTATCCGGAAAGTATTTTTAAAAGACAGTAATTATAAACTTGATACTTACATTCCAGAACTAAATTGTACCCTTGGTGATGAATTATTACGTCCGACAAAAATTTATGTAAAACCAATTCTTGCTGCTTTAAAACAATTTAATATTAAAGGCATGGCTCATATTACTGGTGGTGGTTTTATTGAAAATATACCACGTATGTTACCTGAAGGGTTAGGAGCAAGTATTCAAAAAGGGTCTTGGACTATCCCACGAATTTTCCAACTTTTAGAAATAGAAGGAAATATTGAACACGATGAAATGTATAACATTTTCAATATGGGAATCGGTATGGTCCTTGCAGTTCAACCTGATGAAGCAGAAAATATTGTGCAATTTATGAAGCAACAAGGTGAAGAAGCGCAAATTATTGGTAAAGTTACAAATCAATCTGGTGTTACCATTTAACCCTTTGGAGGAAATCATGAAAAAGATAGCCATTTTTGCATCAGGAAATGGGAGCAATTTCCAAGCTATTGTCGATGCTGTAAAGTCTGGAGACTTAAAAGCAGAGATTTCATTACTCATTTGTGATAAACCGGAAGCTTACTGTGTTGAACGAGCAGAGAAGGAAAATATTCCGTGCTTTACCTTTTATCCAAAGGAGTTTCAAAATAAAGAAGCTTACGAACAAGTAATTTTGAAAAAACTTGAAGAATATGAAATTGATTTTATTGCCTTAGCTGGTTATATGCGGCTTGTTGGACCAACTCTATTAAATCAATTTGAAGGGAAAATCGTTAATATTCACCCTTCCCTTTTACCAGCCTTTCCTGGAAAGGATGCCGTCGGTCAAGCGCTAGCAGCTGGCGTTACAAAAACTGGAGTAACTGTCCATTTTGTTGATGAAGGAATGGATACAGGGCAAGTGATTGAGCAACGATCGGTTGATATTGACGAAGGAGAAACCCATGAGTCTTTACAACAAAAAATTCAACGAGTTGAACATCAACTTTTCCCTGACGTTTTAAATAAACTATTAAACTCTTGATTATATCCAATTTTATTATGGGGGGCTTTTACATTGACTAAAAAACGCGCACTTATTTCCGTATCTGATAAAACTGGCATTGTCGATTTTGCAAAAAAACTTTTAGAACTTGACTTTGAAATTATTTCAACTGGTGGAACTTATAAAGCATTGGAAGAAGCTGGAGTTCCAGTTATTGGAATTAGTGAAGTTACAAACTTCCCAGAAATTTTAGAAGGTCGTGTTAAAACATTACACCCAAATATTCATGGTGGTTTACTTGCAAAATTAGGTGATGAAAACCACGCAAAACAAATCGCTGACCTTAATATTAAACCTATTAACCTTGTTTGCGTAAACCTATATCCATTTAAACAAACAATTGAAAAACCTGATGTAACGGTTGACGAAGCTATCGAAAATATCGATATAGGCGGACCATCCATGTTGCGTTCGGCTGCGAAAAACCATCAGTATGTAACGGTTGTAGTAGATCCTGCCGACTATGCGACAGTGATTGAAGAGTTTTCTACAGAAGGAAATACAACTTTTGCAACTCGTCAAAAACTTGCTGCAAAAGTATTCCGACATACAGCGGCATATGACGCATTAATCGCAGAATACATGACTGAATTAACTGGTGAAGAATTACCAGAAAAACTAACTGTAACATATGAGTTAAAACAAGCTCTTCGTTACGGTGAAAACCCACACCAAAAGGCTGCGTTTTATCAAAAACCTCTAGGTTCTAAGTTTTCTATTGCTAATGCAACACAACTTCATGGAAAAGAACTTTCCTATAACAATATTAACGATGCAGCTACTGCATTACAAATTGTAGCGGAATTTGATGAACCAGCTGCAGTGGCGATTAAACATATGAACCCATGTGGAGTTGGTACTGGTTCAACGATCTTTGATGCATATGTAAAAGCCTTTGAAGCAGATCCTGTTTCAATTTTCGGTGGTATTGTAGCGTTAAACCGTGAAGTTGATAAAGCTACAGCTGAAAAGCTACATGAGATCTTTTTAGAAATTATTATCGCTCCTTCCTTCAGCGAAGAAGCTTTAGAAATATTAAAAGCGAAGAAAAACATCCGTCTATTAACAGTTCCATTTGATGAAATAGATGAAAAAGAATTACGTTATACATCCATTGAAGGTGGAATGCTCGTTCAAGATTATGATCGCCATACACTTGAACATGCAAATGTTACAGTTCCTACCAAACGTCAACCAACAGAAGAAGAATGGCAAGCTCTGAAATTCGGTTGGAAAGTTGTTAAACATGTTAAATCTAATGCAATTGTAGTTAATGGAAAAGACCAAACATTTGGTGTTGGTGCAGGTCAAACAAACCGTGTTGGTGCAGCGAATATTGCTTTAGAACAAGCAGGCGAAAAAGCAACAGGTGCGGTTTTAGCATCAGATGCCTTCTTCCCATTTAACGACACAGTGGAAACCGCTGCAAAAGCTGGTATTACTGCTATTATTCAACCAGGCGGGTCCATTCGCGATGAAGACTCCATAAAATTAGCCGATGAATATGGCATTACTATGGTATTTACTGGCGTTCGCCATTTCAAACATTAAGATTTTCTTACTTAGGAAGGTGTCAAGATTGGCACCTCCTTTAACAATAATTTTTCAACCTTTGATTCGTATTTGTGTATTCTTTCTCATATTAATATAGGGATGGTGTAAAAATGAAGGTTCTAGTTGTTGGTCGCGGTGGTCGCGAACATGCGATTTGTCAAAAAGTTAGTGAGAGTCCCCTTGTTGATACGGTTTATGTAGCACCTGGAAATCCAGGGATGTTAAATTGTGCCACACTAGTTAACATCGATGAAAGTAACCATGAAGATTTAGTCAATTTTGCAAAAGCAGAAAATATCGGGTTAACAATTATTGGCCCAGAAGCACCGCTTCAAGCAGGTCTAGCAGATAAATTTAATGAAGCAGGATTAAAAGTATTCGGTCCAAGCAAATTAGCAGCGGAAATTGAAGGTAGTAAGTCTTTTGCTAAAGATTTAATGAAAAAATACAATGTTCCAACTGCTGCATACGAAGTATTTACCGATTATGAAGCAGCAAAAGCATATATTATAGAAAAAGGCGCACCAATTGTTCTTAAAGCTGACGGTTTAGCAGCGGGAAAAGGTGTAGTTGTTGCTACTGAATTAGAAGAAGCTTTAGATGCTTTGGAAGATTATTTTATCAATAGTAAGTTCGGTGACGCAGCTTCTAAAGTCGTTATTGAGGAGTTTTTAGAAGGTGAAGAGTTTTCTTTAATGGCACTTGTTAACGGTACGACTGTACTTCCACTTGAAATTGCACAAGATCATAAACGTGCCTTTGATGGTGACGAAGGTCCAAACACAGGTGGAATGGGGGCATATTCCCCAGTTCCTTTTATCGGTGATGAGGTCGTTCAAACTGCCATTGAAACAGTTTTACATCCAGTTACAGAAGCAATGATTAAAGAAGGACGCACTTTCACAGGTATTCTTTATGCAGGATTAATTTTAACTGCTGATGGACCGAAAGTGATTGAGTTTAACGCTCGATTTGGTGACCCTGAAACACAAGTTGTTTTACCGCGAATGAAATCAGATTTAGTTGATATAATTTTACGTTTATTAAATGGTGAAAAGCCGGTTATTGAATGGGATACAGAAGCCATGCTTGGAGTCGTGATTGCAGCTAGTGGATACCCTGAAAATTATGCAAAAGGTTTTGTGCTAACAGATTTAGAAAATGTGACGGAACCATTGACAGTATTCCATGCAGGAACTGAATTAAACGAAGAAGGACACTATACCGCAAATGGTGGACGATTATTCTTAACGGCTGTAAAAGCTCCTTCTATCGCTAAGGCACAAGAAAAAGTTTATGCTGAATTAGAAAAATACCATTGGGATCAAACATTTTATCGAAAAGATATTGGGCATAAAGCTGTAAAACATGTGTTAAATTAATAGATTAATTTTTCAGTTGAAACCGAGTATATTTATGCTCGGTTTTTCTTTTGAAGTCTCAGTAATTAGATAAGGTGTTAAGCGTTAGGTTGAACGATGTTTTCAACTTCATATAACAAAAATAGCGTTCTTTAACGCAATGAGTCGTTTTAAAACTACTTAGTAAAAAAGTCGTTTTTTTCATTTCCCAATAAAAATGGGGAGATCTGCCTCTTATCAAGGCCTATCTCCCCTACATATTACTAATAGTTACCAATGCTGTTTAATAAAACACTTAATAAATGTGCACAAACGGTTCTTTCATATCCGGTTTTTTCAAAATAAGTGCTTCTTGACCGGCAACTGATTTCACATTAATCTCTACAATAACGTAGTCTGGAAAAGCTTCCACCACTAATCCAGCTATGTATTGTGTAAACCCAATTACTTCCGTTTTTCCATAAAATTGGAAGTCAATATCAATTGAGATTTTTTGTAACTCATCATTAATATATAATCCTCTTCCTACTACACCATTATGGTTTGGATAGTACATACTAACATCTTCTTTAAAGCGAGAAAAACGCTCTGCATCATCACGATTATAATTGGTTGCATCATTTGAAGGGAAAAGTACATACTTTTCATTTACATTATTCCACTCCAATGATTTACCACCGCTTTTAACCGTAGCATATGCAAAATAGCTTCCCGGAATTATTGACGTTCTTGGTTGTTGCTTAAATAAACCAATCGTAACCGGAACTTCTTCTAAACCTTCAACTCCTCTAAGAAGATGTATCAATTCTTCAGCAATTCGTTTTCCTTCTTTTTCAATCGTACTGTCTGAAATTGGTGTTTCGAAATTATTACCTTCGATACGAAAATAATCTACTGAATTTAATGCTAGGCCAATAGAAATTCCTGCTAACTTAACTTTATCATCTTCTTGAATAAGGAAATTATGTTCTAAAATATGGGCTAAATATCTCGGCGCTTGCTGTCTCGCTTCTTTCCTATCTTCAATACTAGCTTCACTGCCAGGATCAGCAATAGTTGGATTTAAAGCTTTTATCCATTCAGAAATTGTTTCTCTTTCTAAATACTGACCTTCTTGGAAAATATATTTATCGGTACTAAAAGTCTTTTGTGAAATACGTAAAAGCCCCTCTTCAAATTCATCACTATCAAATCTAGAACTCATATTGCTAGTAATTTGACCTCTTGCACCTGAAGGTTTAAAAGGAGTCAATGTCCGATAATAATCTTCCGAAATTTGAAATTTAGGAACAATCGCCCTTTCTTCATTATTATTATTGTTGTTATTATCTTCTTGAACAACCTCATCCTGTGAACCAAAATTAGGTAAACAACCCGATAGTAAAAAAAGGGTAGAAACTACTAACAAAAGTATCTTCTGCACTATTACACCTCCCTTTGCCATAAAAATTGGCATTTACATATTCACGTCTTTTATAACTTCAACTAACTGATCTTCATTCCACACTTCGATACCGAGTTCCTGTGCTTTTTTCAACTTTGAACCCGCATCCGCTCCAGCGATAACGACATCTGTATTTTTACTTACACTTCCTGTTACTTTTGCACCTAGAAGTTCCAGTTTTTCCTTCGCTTCACCTCTTGAATATTGTTCAAGCTTCCCAGTTAAAACAATCGTTTTACCTGCAACTGGTGACTCTATTTCTTCACTAGAAGTAACTTTCGGTCCTTTATAAGATACGTTAACTCCTAGGTCCTTTAATTCCTTAATTAACTCTTTTACCTCTGGTAATTGGAAAAATTGGACAACGGACTTCGCCATTTTTTCGCCAATCTCATTAATCGATTGTAATTCTTCTTCTGTCGCTTCCATTAAATGATCAATATGTTCATATTGTTCCGCTAAAATTCTTGCCGCCTTCGCTCCGACATGACGGATACCTAAACCGAACAATAAACGTTCTAATGAATTCCCTTTAGAAGCTTCAATTGCGTTTAATAAATTATTGACTGATTTATCACCCATACGCTCTAATACAATTAACTGGTCATATTCAAGTTTATAAAGATCAGCAACATCTTGAACGAGATTGTTATCAAACAACTGTGTAATTACTCTTTCGCCTAAGCCATCAATATTCATCGCGTTTCGAGACACGAAATGAATGAGACCTTCTCGAATTTGTGCCGGACATTTTGGATTTAAACAACGAAGTGCCACTTCCCCATCTAAACGGACTAACTTACTGCCACATTCCGGACATTCTGTCGGCATTGTAAATGGCTCCTCATTGCCTGACCGCTTTTCAGGTAAGGATCGAACCACTTCAGGAATAATATCGCCAGCTTTTTTGATAATTACATAGTCACCAACACGAATATCTTTTTCTTTTATTAAATCTTCGTTATGTAAAGAAGCACGTTGCACTGTTGTTCCGGCAACACGAACAGGTTCTAAAATCGCTGTCGGTGTAATTACCCCTGTTCTTCCAACACTTAGTTCAACATCGATAAGTCTTGTTTCAACTTCTTCAGCTGGGAATTTATACGCAATCGCCCAACGTGGAGATTTAACGGTAAAACCTAATTTTTCTTGTTGATCAAAACGGTCAATTTTTATAACAATACCGTCAATTTCATATGGTAAATCAGGTCGTTTACTTTCCCATTCTTCAATATATCTTAAAACATCATCAATTGTTGGACATACTCGTCGTTCTTTATTTGTCTTTAAGCCAAGTTCGTCAAGGTAGTTTAAAAACTCACTATGTTTCTGTATTTGTGGCAAAGTATTTTCGCCTATGGAGTATAAAAAGACATCTAAGTTTCTTGAAGCTGCAATTTTCGGATCTAATTGACGTAAGGAACCAGCAGCCGCATTTCGTGGATTTGCGAACAATTCTTCCCCATTAGCTTCTCGTTGTTTGTTTAATTCCTCAAAGGACTTTTTCGGCATAAAACATTCGCCACGAACTTCAATCGTTACATTTTCTTTCAATTTCAATGGGATTGATTTCACTGTTCGTAAGTTCTCAGTGATATCCTCACCAACGGTACCATCACCGCGGGTTGCTCCTTGAACAAATTTCCCATCTTCATAACGTAAAGAGATGGCTAGACCGTCAATTTTCAATTCACATACATATTCATAGTCTTCTCCGATGGCTTGTCTTACTCTTCGATCAAAATCACGTAAGTCTTGTTCATTAAAGGCATTGCTGAGACTAAGCATCGGTACACTGTGTTCAACCTTTTGGAAACCATCCAAAACTTGTCCACCGACCCGTTGTGTTGGGGAGTCTGGTGTAACAAACTGTGGAAATTGTTCTTCTAATTGAATTAGTTCTTGTAATAATTGGTCATACTCACTGTCTGCAATAGTCGGTTTGTCCAATACATAATATTCATACCCGTATTTTGTTAGTACCTCTTGCAATTCTTTAATTCTTTTTTCTGCTTGATTAATATCCATAAAGAATCACCTTCAACCACTTTTTATGTATCATGATGACTTTGAAAAAGTTGCGCTCAATACAATCTTAAAAATTCCCTCTAAAAATACTGTCAAAATACAACAGCATAGAATTAATTTATTTTATATTGAGACGCAAACTTTATTTACAAAGCCACCCTAAATTTATTGCTTTTCAATCGGTGCAAATTTCGCTAGTAGTCGTTTTATACCGACAGGACTTGGAAAGGCGATATCAAGTTCCATATTTTCACCTTCACCACGGACACTAACTACAGTTCCAACGCCCCATTTTTTATGAACGGCTTTGTCGCCAGCTTTCCAGCCTAAACTTTCTCCGCCAGTACCTGATGGAGTAAATACAGGACGTTTAACACCCGTTTGGAATGTGCTGACTTGGCGTGAGCCTGTAATTCCTTGGCTACTAGTTGAGCCAAATACAGATTTCCGTTCACGCTGAATTTGTTCATTCTCATTAATAATTAACTCTTGCGGAATTTCCTCAATAAAACGAGATGGCGAGTTCATATTTCTTCGACCAAATAACGTCCGCATTTGTGCATTTGTAATGTATAATTCTTCCTCAGCGCGAGTAATTCCAACATAGGCAAGACGACGTTCTTCTTCCATTTCAGACTCTTCCATTAAACTACGGGAATGTGGGAAGACACTTTCTTCTAAACCTATTAAGAAAACGACCGGAAACTCTAATCCTTTTGCAGAGTGCAGAGTCATTAATACAACAGCCTCGTTATTTGTATCCTCTTTATCCATTTGGTCAATATCTGCGATTAGCGCTAAATCAGTTAAGAAAGCAACTAACGTTTTATCTTCGCTTTGATCTTCAAAGTTTTTTGTAACTGTTAAAAATTCCTCAATGTTTTCAAGGCGACTTGCAGCTTCCAACGTTTTTTCCGCTTCTAACATTTCTCGATAACCAGACCGTTTAATTACTTCTTCCGTTAATTCAGTAACAGATAAATAATCTTGCATTTGGTTTAAATCCGTAATTAACTGATAAAATTCTTCACATGCTTTTAAAGCTTTACCTGTTAACCCAATTAAAACTGCATCACCTAATGCTTCATACATCGACATATCATGTTGCACTGCAAATTGAGCGATTTTTTCAACAGAAGTTGCACCAATCCCACGTTTTGGCACATTAATGACTCTTTGTAAACTTATATCATCGTCTGGATTGGAGACTAATCGTAAATAAGCTAATAAGTCTTTAATTTCTTTTCTGTCATAGAATTTAGTTCCACCAACAATGTTATAAGGAATATTCGATTTAACTAAAACTTCCTCAAGGGCCCGCGATTGAGCGTTAGTTCGATATAAAACAGCAATATCACTATATTTACGATTTTTTTCTTTTACTAATTCTTGAATTTTGCCCGAAACGAATAATGCTTCACCTTGTTCTGTGTCTGCACGATAATAACGAATTTTCTCACCTTGTTCATTTTCTGTCCATAATTTTTTCGGTTTCCGCTGCATGTTACGAGAAATTACACCATTTGCTGCTTGTAAAATATTTTTCGTAGAACGATAATTTTGTTCGAGTAAAATAACCTTCGCATCAGGATAATCCTTTTCAAAGGACAAAATATTTGAAATATCCGCTCCACGCCAGCCGTAAATCGACTGGTCAGAGTCACCTACGACACAAAGATTTTTAAACTTTTCAGCTAATAATTTTACTAGAACATATTGCGCACGGTTTGTATCTTGATATTCGTCCACGTGAATATATTGAAATTTATTTTGATAATACTCTAATACTTCCGGAACCCGTTCAAACAAGTGAATTGTTTTCATAATGAGGTCATCAAAGTCGAGGGAATGATTTTTTAACAAACGTTTTTCATATTCTTCATACACTTCACTAACAACCCGTTGGTAAAAATCACCAACATGTTTAGACACATCACTTGCACTTTTTAGTTCATTTTTCGCATTACTGATTGAACCTAAAATGCTTCGTGGGTCAAATTTTTTCGGATCAAGGTTTTTATCCTTTAAGATTCCTTTAATTACTGACAATTGATCAGACGAATCAAGAATTGTAAAGTTACGATTAATGCCAATCCGATCAATATCTCGTCGTAAAATCCGTACACACATCGAGTGAAATGTGGAAATCCAAATATCATCTGCTGCCCCGCCTAAAATGCCATTAATCCGTTCTTTCATTTCTCGTGCAGCTTTGTTTGTAAATGTAATGGCTAAAATATTATATGGATTTACACCTTTTTCCACTAAAATATATGCAATCCGATGGGTTAATACTCTTGTTTTCCCACTACCTGCACCTGCCATAATTAACAACGGGCCATCGGTTGTTTTCACTGCATGTTGTTGCTCTTTATTTAGTCCGTTTAGTAGCCGATCCTTTAAGTATTGCAAATTTTATCACCCTTTTAATTACGGAACATTTGTTCTGTTTTACATTTATTATACCTATTATATTGTTTTTATCTAGACCCTTTTTTACTCTTTTACAGCTTTAACCGTCCGTAATGCCTCTTCCAAATTTTCATATATAACATTTCCTACAATGATACAGTCAGCATATTGTTTCATTTCCTTCGCCTGTTCAACTGTTTCAATACCTCCGCCATAAAACAACCTCGTATTCTCTAACACATCTTTCACTTGTTTAACAATCTTTGGGTCACCATATTTACCACTATATTCGATGTAAAAGACAGGCAAATGGAACATCTTTTCCACCATTAAGGCATATGCTTCAATATCTTCTTCAGATAAATCACAATTGGCTTCGGTTAATTGGGCCACTTTACTATTTTCGTTCAATATACAATATCCTTCAACAATCATTTCTTTCCAATCAATCATATACCCGAATTCTTTTATAGCTAGATGGTGTTTCCCTAAAATCCAATCCCGTTTCGGACTATTTAATACAGTAGGAATAAAATACATGTCGAACCCTGGTGAAATCGCGTCAACTTGTGAAACTTCTAAAACACAAGGTACCGTGTATCTACGCACTCTCGCCATTAAATTCAATACCTTTTCTAATGTAACATTATCAGTTCCACCAATCATAATGGCATCCGTACCAGATTCACAAATTTGTTCGATTGCGTGATCATCGATTTCCTTATCCGGATCCAATTTAAAAACATGTTCCCATTCCCGAATATTTAGCATGCTTCTTCCTCCAAGCCTATATGTATTCCATTTTTCAATTATACCATTCATTTATAACTAGGAAAAATAGGAGTAACAACAAAATAATTTATTTGTTATTTCTTGTTAACACTAGTACACTACTTAATCGTAAAACCTATTATACAAACGAAAAAATCCCTTCTGTAAAGGGATTTTCCTTATTAAATCATTATTCTTTTATTAAACGTTCGTTTCTTCTTCTTTCACTTCAGGTTGTGATTTTTCCTCTAAACGTTCTAAAACCATTTTATAAGCATCATTTCCATAATTTAAACAACGTTTCACTCGAGAAATAGTCGCTGTTGATGCTCCTGTTTCCTTTTCAATCTCATGATACTTTCTGCCCTTTTGTAATAGTCTTGCTACTTCTAAACGTTGGGCCAATGATTGTATTTCATTTATTGTACATAAATCATCAAAAAACCGATAACATTCTTCTAAATTATTTAACGTTAAAATTGCTTCAAATAATTGGTCTAACTCTTTCCCTCTTAATTTATCAATTTGCAAAGCAAATGCCTCCTATGTTAAAAATTATCATTTATTTTATAAATAAACAATGAACTTATCTGCTCATTCGTAACTTACCATTTTTTCTATATTTGGTACGATATTAATCCATGTTTTCCCCGGAACTAAGCGGACTTCTCCCCCATTCAAATAAGGAACAATTCGTCCATCCACGTTTTCCCATATAACCTCTCTCAATTTCCCATCTTGTAACAGAAGTGCTTTACCACCAGATGTTAAATCTACTTTTCTTCTACCAACATCATCAATAACTGTGTGATCCATTTGTACAATGAAAATGTTATTTAGAAGAACCGGCTCATTCGTTTCATAATCCACCGTTTGCTCCCCACCTGAGAAACGTAAATATTTCTTTAAAGATGGATTGTATTCATAGTGGACTTCAAAATCTTTATTTGAATAAGAAATAGTCACATTGGATTGCGCGGTTCCGTCTATTTCATCATTTTCAGACAAGAATTTGTATGATGTCGGTGCACCTTCGAGCGTGTATCCGTTCTGTTCTGCACCTTTAATTATATTCTCATGTGTAATATAGGAATTATGTGGTGCCTTTCTAAAGGACGCCCGATTAAATAATGTACCATCATAATACAATCCGTTCAAATCATCGACATATCCAGATTGGATGAGTTTTTGAGCATCAGGACTCCAACCATGGAAAATATAAATTGCATCTAGCCCTTTTGCCAATTCAATATAATACGGTCTTGCACTACGAACTGGACCTACCTTCTCCGGCATTTCACTCTGGAATACCGCTAATAGTCTTGTAATACCGCCTTCTGCAAGCACTTCAAAAACTAAATCTGCTTTATTTAATCCTGATTGAGGTCTTGCTGCAGGATGGTTATTAATCATTACGCTAACAGCACGATTCGTCGATTGTATTTCAGTCGGTTCACCCGTCAGTGGATAAGAATACATTGGTTTTCGTTCGACTTCTTCAGCGACATTATCGTCTAAATCTGGCTTAGGCTCCGCCTTTTCTTTACTGCATCCAACTAGTAGGAAAAGAAGAACAATGATTGTTATGACTTTCCAATGTTGTCTAAACACAAGTCAACCTCTTTTCTGCATATTGTTTTCTGTTGTCTTTATTATTTTAACGCATTATAGAAGGAAACAAAACTTTTTTTTGCATAACATCAAATAATCCAATCGGTGTCAAACGGATATAAGGTAAATGAGTCGATGTAAAAAATAGTAGTGTATATATTGGATCATTGTATGGGTAACCTAACTCGGATATGATTTTTTTAAATTCTTTATCTTTCTCAATCAAAGTTTCGAAGTCTAATGTACTTGAATGGCCACTTAAGGATAATGGAAGCTCATATATTATATTGTTATCATTAGAAATAACAATTCCGCCCCCTAACTCCTTTAAACGTTTAAAAGCTTTTAGCATATCTTTTTTATTTTTACCAATTAATAGTATATCACCTGTATTCGTGAAAGTGGTAGCAAGGCCCCCAAGATTTTTCGCAAACCCTTTTACAGCTATGTTCATCCGGAGTTCGCCACTCCGCTGAATATACATAAAGAAACATTCATCATTACTTTCATCCAGTTCATTACGATATATGTCAGTCGTTATTGAATAAGGTTTTGTAATTACGGAACTTTCTAAACTAATGCCAACTGGCATCGAAAATTGCAAGTCTTTTTCTGTTAATTCCCAATTCAGTTTTATTGGATTAAATCCATAATCATTCAAATTTAATTGATAATAATCGTCATTAACTTCATTTTTTCGTTTAACCCATTTCCCTTTTGCTAAAACAGAAACAGGTGTAGGATTATCTTCAGCTTTAAGGAAATTTATATCGGCTACCCTTCCTGTTGCTATTAAACCGTGTAAATGTTCAAGATTATAATATTTAGCTGGATTATACGTTGTCATTAAATAAGCATCGATAGGTGGAATACCATGTTCAATACAAATTTTAATTAAATAATCCATAACGCCTTTTTCATAAAAGGATGGAGTGGAACCGTCAGTCGTCAACATAAGATGGTCGTAATTAGGTAGATTTTCTTTCTTTATATCCTTTATAATCTGTGGTAAATCTGGTCGAATCGATGAATGTCTTAGTCCCACCATGTAACCTTGCATTAACCGGCGCATAACTTCCTTTCCATTTATCGATTCATGATCGCTATCCGCTCCTAGGAGTTTTAACTTTGCCAATGTTTTCTCTGATGCGCCTGGGAAATGCCCCTCAACTTTTTTATTCATCCGCTTCGTTTCTTGAATCCAATGAAGTTTTAAATCATCGCCTTCTAATAGTTTTGGCCAACCGGTTAATTCACCCGCTTGAACGACTGATTCATGCTCTAGCCAACTTTTAACTAAAGCATTTGAAAAAATAAGCTCTTCATCAATGATTTCGGTCTGACTATCTAATCTGCCCCACCAGTATATCGTCGATGGTAGTGATTTTAAGTCACCCAACAAAGAAAACGCTTTCTTTTTGTCGGTGAATAAAAACATTTGTAAATTATCATTAATAAGCACTGTCGTTCCAGACTTAGCTGCATATTGTGCAAAGCTTACTGGATTGTATAATTGAAATGGATGGACATGAGGTTCAATATATCCCGGTACTAGAAAATAATTTGTACAATCTACTACTTCACAAGATTCATCAATTTTCTCAGGCAGTTTTTCTCCTACATATACAATTCGATCGTTGTAAATCCAAATATTCCCCTGCATCCATTGTTTAAAAACACCATTTAAATACGTAGCGTTTTTTAACAATAATGTCAGTGACCTTTTACCATCTAATACATCTACATGTTCCCTTAGTTCCCGGTTTCTCCAGCGATACTTCGACTCAACCATTTGCCTCCACCTTTTGCATATTTTTATTTAAAAGCAATCCTAATACTTATCGAAAGATTATGTCTACAAAGTTTCGATTTTAATTATAACATATTTCCCTTTTTAAAGTACTATAGTTATTTGAATATTCCTAAAAACAAAACACAATTTACTTTTTTTATTTTTCATCTATTAATTTTCCTTCGAAGATAATTTGCTTTTTCACCGGTTCATACTGGACTGTACCGTCACTATGTTTTATTTCTTTAAAAATCGGCTTTTCATATTTACCAACCGGTACATATCCTTCTTTTTTCATGCGATTTAACAATTCGTCAACTGTTTCATGATCTTGCAATTCAAACCGTAATTTCTTTTTCTTTTTTCCCAACTTCATCACCTCAAAATTTTTTCGTTAGTTTTATTTTAATACAAAAAGCTGTCCCATAGTCTATAAGACTTAAGGACAGCTTCTTCAGAATTAAACCATTGCATCGAAAATGAAATATAAGATAAATAAAATACCTAATACATACATTACTGGATGTATTTCTTTTGCACGACCTTTAACTATCATTGTTAATGGGTAGAATATAAACCCTACCGCAATACCAGTTGCAATACTACCTGTTAGTGGCATCATTAAGAATGTAAAGAATGCAGGTACTGCAGTTTCAAAGTTTTCCCATTCAATTCCTTTCAATTGAACAGCCATTAACACACCAACTAAAATTAAAGCAGGAGCTGTTACCGCACTCGTTACAACAGCTAATACTGGTGAAATGAATAAAGCAATAAAGAAAAGAATTGAAACAACTACAGCTGTAAATCCAGATCTACCGCCTGCACCAACACCAGCAGTTGATTCGATATAAGAAGTAGTACTTGATGTACCTAAAATAGCACCTATTACTGTACCAGTTGAATCAGATGTTAATGCACGACCAGCTCGTGGAAGTTTGCCATCTTTCATAATACCTGCTCCACTCGCAACCGCCACTAAAGTTCCTGCTGTATCGAAAAAGTCAATAAAGATAAATGTTAAAATAATGATTAACATATCTAGTGTAAAAATATTACCTAAATTGAAAAATGCTTGACCGAAAGTAGATTCAATACTTGGTGGTGCAGAAAAAATTGCTTCTGGAAGTGGTACTAGACCAAAAATCATCCCTACAATTGCTGTTATCACCATTCCATAGAAAATACCAGCATTGATTCCACGGGTTACGAATAAAACTGTTACAAATAAACCAAAAATAGCAAGTAAAGTTTGTGGATCTGATAAGTCACCTAAAGCTGCTTCAGCTGTAACAATACCAGCATTTTTCAAACCAATGAACGCAATGAATAAACCAATCCCTGCACCAACTGCAAGTTTTAAGTTGTTTGGTATTGCATTAATCACAAGTTCACGAACTTTTGTTAATGTAAGAATAACCATGATAATACCAGAAATTAAAACACCGGCTAATGCAGTTTCCCATGGGATTCCCATACCAAGAACGGCTGTGAACGTAAATGCAGTGTTAAGTCCCATACCTGGAGCTAACGCCACCGGATATCTCGCAACGACCCCCATCACTAATGTACCTAATGCAGCTGCAAGACATGTTGCTGTAAACACAGCACCCCAATCCATCCCAGTTTCTGATAAAATCATAGGGTTTACTGCTAAAATATAAGCCATAGATAAAAACGTTGTAAGACCAGCAATGATCTCGGTCTTATAATTTGTACCGAGTTGTTCAAACTCAAAATACTTTTTCATATTAATTTCCCTTACCTTTCTAATAGAATTTGTGCTTTGAAGTATTTCCAATATCGAAAAAAATACTTCAAAAAAGAAAAAAGCTCCTGTTTCCACAGAGCTTTTACGAAAGGTATTGGTTTATAAGATATTATCCTAAAAAAAGAAAATATATCCTTACAAAACGAATAACCTCTCGTAGTCGTGCTATTTACGGTAGCTCGGTAGAAACTTACAGGCCATATTCCTGTAAATATACGAGAAACAGAGAATATTATTTAATTAGTACGAATACATATTACCAAGTTTTAATTACGACGTCAACACTAAATACGAATATTTTTAATAAAAACATAAAATTTTGTTCGTATATTTCGTTGGAAATACGTATTTTTTCTGTTTTTCTAAAAATATATACGCAAAACATGAAACCGCCTGTTTCAATTACTGAAACAGGCAAGTTTTTTATTCCCACTCAATTGTTGCTGGTGGTTTACTTGTAATGTCATAAACGACCCGATTCACGTGGGGAACCTCATTAACAATACGTCTTGAAATTTTCTCCAACACATCCCATGGAATTCTTGCCCAGTCGGCTGTCATTCCATCGATAGAATTTACCGCTCGAATACCTACCGTA
Source organism: Pallidibacillus pasinlerensis (assembly GCF_009996845.1). Classification (GTDB taxonomy): domain Bacteria; phylum Bacillota; class Bacilli; order Bacillales; family Caldibacillaceae; genus Pallidibacillus; species Pallidibacillus pasinlerensis. The sequence goes on from NZ_JAACYS010000006.1 coordinate 53,770, forward strand.
TAATCATAAGTACGAGCATCTCCCATAACGCCTACACTACGAATGTTTGTCAGTACAGTAAAGTATTGCCAAATTTCTCGATCAAGTCCTGCGTTTTTAATTTCTTCTCGTAAAATATAGTCAGACTCACGTACAATTTCCAGTTTTTCCTCGGTTATATCACCAATAATACGGATTCCAAGACCAGGACCTGGGAACGGTTGACGCCAAACGATTTCATCTGGAATTCCTAGAGCTGTTCCAAGTTCACGAACTTCATCTTTAAATAATGTTTTTAATGGTTCAATCAGTTCAAATTCCATATCCTCTGGAAGACCGCCAACGTTATGATGCGATTTAATCGTTTCTGCAGTTGTTGTACCACTTTCAATAATATCTGTATAAAGTGTTCCTTGAGCAAGGAAGTCAATTCCTTCTAATTTTGCTTGTTCATCATCAAACACGTAAATAAACTCGTTACCGATAATTTTACGTTTTTGTTCCGGATCTGTAACACCAGCTAATTTATCTAAGAAACGTTTACGAGCGTCAATTTTGATTACATTCATATTGAATTGTTGACCGAATGTTTCCATAACACTTTCTGCTTCACCTTTACGTAACAGGCCGTGGTCAACAAACATACATGTTAATTGATCACCAATTGCTCTATGGATAAGTACGGCAACAACGGAAGAGTCAACCCCACCGCTTAACGCACATAAAACTTTTTTATCGCCTACTGTTTTACGAATTTGTTCAATTTGAACATCAATGAAATGTTCCATCGTCCAATTTGCTTCACATCCGCAAACATTTAATACAAAGTTTTTCAACATTTCATTTCCATACTCTGTATGACGCACTTCAGGATGGAATTGAACACCGTATATTTTTTTCGCTTCATTACTCATTGCTGTAATTGGACATGAAGGGCTTTTCGCATCTACAACAAATCCTTCTGGTACCTCAGTAACAAGGTCACCATGACTCATCCACACAACTTGTTGTTCTGGAGTATTACGGAATAATGTAGCATCAGTTAACACTTCTATTTCCGCTTTTCCGTATTCACGATGTGCAGCTTTTTCAACTTTGCCACCAAACTCTTTCGTCAACAGCTGCATACCGTAGCAAATACCAAAGATTGGTAAACCTAATTCAAAAATCTCTTTATCGCAAGTAAATGCATTTTCATCGTAAACACTGTTTGGACCACCAGAAAAAATAATCCCTTTCACATTCATCTTTTTTATTTCTTCTGCCGTAATTGTATGAGGATGTAACTCACTATATACACCGAACTCACGGATTCGTCGGGTAATTAATTGATTAAATTGACTGCCAAAATCCAAAACGATAATCATTTCTTGATTCTCTGCTTGTTGAGTCAAACTATTCACCTCTTTAATTTTTTCCATTTATGTAATGAAAATTGATTCACCTATTATCTTTACCTATTATGATACTTTTGTACAATATTTTTTTCTAAAATATACAAAAAACTAGAAAACTACCACAAAGGCAGTATTCTAGTTTACACATCAATTATATAACTAATTAAGAACGTTACATAACGTGATTCTTGTGCAATATAGAACCCGCCTTCATAGTCAGGCTATTTACGGTAGCCCGGTAGAGACTCTCGAACCATATTATCGAGGATATATGAAGGAAAACATCTTTAAAACGTTCTTATTGTAAAATAAAAACAGAATATGGTCAAGTCTGTTTTTTCTTTGCCACTTGCTTCATTAAGCTTTCCCATATCTCTTTTAAACTTTCCCAACTAACTTGCTCAGGTCCATTTCGATATAAAAATCGCTCATAATAATTCGTTAATTCACTCATTTTTTCATTTCCTAACTGTCCGTCAACATATTTTGCATATTGACGTAAAGTTGCCCCGTCTTCAATTTTTAGTCCTGAACGTTCAAGTGACTTTATTAATTGTAAATAAGCATTCGCAAAAGATTCACCATCTTCCATGTTCCGGAATCTAAAAATTGTCATATATGGAAGCCAGCGATTTTTAGTCAAAATTAATATGAGCATAGTAATAAGCGAAAACACGCCACTTCCGAACCACCACCATTTTGTATCATCCCAAAACGAACCCCAAGAAAAAGTACTTTGTTGCTCAGTTTTGTTTTGTTCAGATTCTTTTTCTTTTTTCTCTTCTTTTTCTAATTGTTCTTTTTCTTCTTCAGGAGGTGGTTGTACATCTTCTGCTGTCCGAGAATTTTCATGTTGATCAGATTGCAAATCGTAATAAAACTCTGTCGGATTATTAAACCCTTTTGTCGGTTCAAAAGGGACCCAACCTATATTTGGAAAATATACTTCTACCCAAGAATGGGCATCATTATTCGTTAATTCAAAATACGATGTATTCTCATCATGACCTACCATTGTTCCTTTTGTATACCCTTTCGCCCACCGGGATGGAATACCAAGCGTACGAAGTAACACAACCATTGAAGTGGAAAAGTTGTCACAATAACCAATCATTGTTTCAAATAAAAATTGGTCGACATAATCTTGATCTTTTCCGGGATACTCAACATTTTTCGTATCATACGTAAAGCGATAACTCGACAAATAACTTTCAATCGCTTTTGCCTTTTCGTAAATATTTGTTTTACTCTCCGTTAACTCCACAGCTAAATCGCGGATTCGCCCCGGTAAGTTTTCTGGTAATTGTGTGTATCGCTCATAAAATTCAAGATTATTGTTAATTAATTGTGTGTAATTTTCAACACTTCTTAATGTGTAAACTTCATAAGCTGGCCGGTTATATTGAACTTCATAACTATTCGCATTTTGTAAAGACCCCGTATAAATTTTTTCATTGCCGGGACTATAATCAAAAGTATCTTCCGTATCAAAAGTAAGTTGTTTTACACCATAAGGATACACAATATGATCTTTTTTCGATTGAAATTCAATTTTTGCTGCCTCATCTTTTTCTTCAAACGAAGGTTCAACTGTATACATCGGGATTTCCATTTCATCCACAATTTCCACTCGCTCATGTAGATTGGAGGATTCCCAGCCCTTTCCTGTATACATATCCTTCGTTTCCACCCGCCAATATTGGGCATGGGACGATTCGATTCGAAAGACTGGTGTATTATCAGCTTCAAATGGACCACCGAGTCGTGAATCATCTTCATCGTAACCAATCCTTCGCATATTTCCAGTACCTTCCCCTTCACTACTCGGATGATGGTCAGCCATCGATTGAATAAAAGGAACAGGGTCAGGCCAAACCGGACCAGCCTTTGGTATCATAACCCCAATCGTTATACTAAATAAAACAATTGCAATTAACGGTATAACCCAATTTTTAAACTGTTGTAAAAAAAGGATTTTTTCTTGTTCAATTAATTTATAAACAAATAATAATCCAACAGCTAACAGCCCGATAATCATCGTCCGAACAATTGCCCAATTTGCTTCATACGGGAAAAACGTATCTACTACAGCTAAATAGACAATTGTTAAAACGAGGAAAAAGAAAATCGTTTTCCGAATCACGAGCCAATAATTAAGCAAATAAATTAATAACCATAATAAAATGAACAATAATAAAGTGCGGAAGGCATCGGTTATTGCTAACCAGTCCCCAGCGAAAACATGCCCAATATTATTCGCAATTTCTGCTAAAAAACGGACTGGAAAAATAATCGTAATAAATGGCTCATTGAAAAAAATATGGTTAATCGTTAACACCATATACACACTTAATATTATTGCTTTAAAAATCCATCTCAATTGAAAAAAATATAAAAGAAAACCGATTGCTAAAAACACGACAAAAACTTGTAAATTCTGAATTTGTACAATGACTTCCAGTGGGCGTAACCATTCCCATAAAAGTAAAAAACCGGTCATATATATAAGAAACACTTCTAAACTTTTCGGTTTAATGGTCACTATATCACCCCCTGTCAAAAGCCTTCGCAAATGCACCTTCATAAATGACCCTCGTTACTATTCCGCGCTTTCTTGCTAAGTCAATTAATTCTAACTGTTCATTATTTAATTTCTCATTTTTACCCTTGACAACAAAAAGGACGAGATGACCTCTTCTCACTGATAAACTACTAATCTTTTCAACTACTTGTAATGTTAATTGATTAACGATAAAAAAGATGAGACTATGTTGATTTTTAAAAGTCTGCTCTAACTCTAGCATTTTACTAAATTCGATTGATGCATCGTCTTCTACTTGGGCTAGATGATAATTTAATGTGCGCAACTGGAAATTTCCACTTTTCATCGGAAAATATTCTGCTCTATCCCCCATTGAAACTAAACCAACTTGAGCCCCTTTTTTGAGTACAGCTCGAATAATTGAAGCTGTGAAAACCACTGAAAGCTCAAAATTCGGATGTGGGGTTCGATCTAACACGAGCATTACATCATGACTTTGGCGCTGTTCAAATTCCTTTGTCATAATTTCATTTTTCTTTGCAGATTGTTTCCAATGAATCCAAGAAAACTTGTCCCCAGGAACGTATTCCCTAACACTAATTGCCATCGTAGAATCCCGTTGTACTTTATCCTTTGTAGCCGTCATCCCTAATTCAAATTGATTTTCAAACGGTTCATATGTCATATTTATAAAAGCTGGGTAGACGAGAATTTTATCTTCATCAGATACGTAAAATCCCTTTCGTACAAGCCCGAAAGGATCGCCAATTACGACTCGATGACCTTTAAATTCGTACTCGCCCCGTGGGATTTGTTCTAGCTGATATGTATACGTCCACTGCTTTTTAAACAATGGAAATAACAGAAACTTTAATGAACTCCCATACTTTTCTTTAAAGTTAATTGAAATATCATCCTCTATTAAACAAAAAAATATGGGAAAGTGGTTCGTTCTACTAAACGTAAGATTTACGACTACCTGTTCTCCAGCTTGAAACTCGTATTTATTGATTTCTCGTTGAATTTGAATCTTTTTAACAGGATAAAAAAAGAGCGCAAAACAATAAAGTGCGATTGGTAAAAAGCTGCCGAACAAAAACCAACTGACAAACCCACCTTGAAACATGGCATAACAAAAACTCGAGATGACTAATACAAGAAGAAATATAAACTTCAATGTTTGTTTACTAGCTTCCGCAAACTTTTTCATCGTCTCACAAACCTTTGAATCGGTACTTTTGTATTAGATAGTATCGAATAAATAATATCTTCAGCAGTAGTTCCTTCATATTTAGCTTCCGAACGTAAAATAATGCGATGGCCAAATACAAATGGTGCTAAAAATTGAACATCATCTGGTAAAACAAAATCGCGTCCCAAAACAAAGGCATAGGCTTGTGATGCTTTCATTAAAGCAATTGACCCACGCGGACTAACACCTAAATAAATATGTGGATGATTCCTTGTGCGAGCGACAATATTGATAATGTATTCCTTTATCGTATCATCAACAAATACTTCTTTAACCTGTTCCTGCATCTTAACTAATTCTTCTGTTGAGATGACTGCCTCCAGCTCATCAATCGGTGTCCTTTTTTGCCTTTGATTCAATACTTCCATTTCTTCATCAAAGGACGGATAACCCATGCGCATTTTTAATAAAAACCGGTCCAACTGTGCTTCTGGCAAAGGATACGTTCCTTCGTATTCTATCGGGTTTTGAGTTGCCATAACAAAAAATGGACGAGGCAGCTCATAAGTGACACCATCAATGGTAACACTTTTTTCTTCCATTCCTTCTAATAGGGCCGACTGGGTTTTTGGGCTTGTCCGGTTAATTTCGTCTGCTAAAATAATATTTCCCATGATTGGACCTGGTCGAAATTCAAACTCCATTTCTTTCGGATTATAAATGGAAACCCCTAATACATCAGAAGGTAACAAATCAGGAGTAAACTGAATGCGTTTAAATGTCGAGCTGACAGATTTGGCAATCGATTTAACGAGCATCGTTTTTCCGACTCCAGGGACATCTTCTAAAAGAACGTGACCACCCGCTAACAATGCCGTAAGACTTAAAATCGTTTCGTTTTGTTTTCCAATCATTACTTTTTCAATATTATTTAATATATTTGCTATTTGCGGTTGCAGATTTTGTACCATAGCCAATTTAAAAAACCTCCTGATTCGAGTGAACAATCGAGAACACTCAAGTTTGTATAATTTGTTCAAAAAGTCAATTTATTATATTTTACAATATATTCAGATTACTGTTAACGAATTCGACACAATTTAAATGTAAATTTTACATTAAAAATAATAGCAATTTAACCCTGTAATGCTTTTTACATTTTTAGATTCAAACTTCATGCATTACAGGGTTATACCATTGCTATCTCACACCGCTTTCCAGAATTGAAAAGGCTTTGTTTTCACAATCAATTTCTGCTAGGGCACCATAAGGTATAATGAATTTTGGCTCAGTATGACCGAAATTTAAATTATATAAAATTGGTATGTTCGTTAAGCCATACTCGTTCATAACCGTTAGGATTGCTTCCTTATATTCCTCGTAATACACTTCGTCGTATGGTTTGGCAAAAATAATTCCCTTTGCCTTTTGTAAAATTCCTTGGGCTGCATAGTTTCTAAGCCAATATGTGATATATTGTGGTTCCGTTTTATCCTCTGATGTTTCAAAAAAGAGAATGCTATCATCCCATGTACGTGGCTCTGGCCAAAGCTCCGTTCCTTTCATAAACTCTAATACTTCAATACATCCGCCAATTAATTTACCAGAAACTATCCCTGAGCCTTGCAAAACTTCTGGGCCATGATTCGGATTCATTTTTCGCTTACGATTACGGTACTCTGGAATTGCCCAATCAAGAAGCTCACTTGTCCATTCTTTCGCAGGTTCAATTTTACCAATTGGCTCATCGGAAAATAATGTCCGTTTAACATATTTAATCGTGTAGTCATGCATCGCTACGTTTTCAGCGAAGTCTAACATAATCGCAGGGCCGTAAAATGAAGATAGACCCGCCTTCAAACAAATAAAGTGAGTAATTGTTGTATCCGAAAATCCCATAAATATTTTCGGATTGTTACGGATGACATCGAAATCGATGTATGGTAAAAGACGAATACTTTCATCTCCACCAATATTTGAAAAAATCGCTTTTATACTCGGGTCTTTAAAAGCGTTCATCAAATCTTCCGCCCTTGCCTCTGGATGATTGTAAATAAACTCAGAACCTTTTAAACTATATGGCATAGCAACAACTTCTAAGCCGAATACATCCTTTAGTCTTTTGACCCCTTGTTCGTAACGCCAACGAAGTTCAGGATCACCCGCTCCTCCCCAAGAAAGACTTACCGTCGCGACTTTATCCCCAGGCTGTAACTTTTCTGGTTTTATTAACATTTTTTGCTCCCCTTTACTCTCTTCTCAATAATAGTTAAAAACATCGTATCAAACATAGGGAAAAGATAGCAATCTACATATCACTTAAATGAGTTTTTAGTCAAATTATTTTGTATTTCGACACCTATCATGTACAATCAGGAATATTAATAAGAATTTTTAGGAGGTTTTTAACAATGAAAATAGGAATCATCGGTGCGACTGGTAAAGCAGGTAGTTTTATTTTAAAAGAAGCCCTAAACCGTGGTCATGAAGTAACTGCAATCGTTAGAGACGCATCCAAACTTGAAAATAAAGATGTAGCTGTAATCGAAAGTGATATTTTCGATTTGGGGAGCTATGATTTTGAAGACCTAGATGTCGTAGTAAATGCATTTGGTGCTCCAGCAGGAGATGAGCATTTACATGTGGAAGCTGGAAGAATTTTAATTAATGCATTTGAGCAAGTACCCCATGTAAGACTAATTGTAGTTGGTGGTGCAGGTAGTCTTTATGTCGATGAAGAAAAGACAACTCGTCTACTAGATACTCCAGAATTTCCAAAAGAGTATTACCCAACCGCTGCAAATCAAGCGAAAAACCTAGAGGACTTACAAAAAACAACTGGTATAAAATGGACATTTGTTAGCCCGGCTATTTTCTTTGATCCAAACGGAGAGAGAACAGGCTCTTACGTTGTTGGTAAAGACCATCCAGCTGTAAACTCTCAAGGAGAAAGCTACATTAGCTACGCAGACTACGCTATTGCTATTTTAGATGAAATTGAAAATCCGAAATATATTAATGAGCGTTTTACTGTTGCTGGGGAAAAGGCGTAAATCATCTTGAGAGCTTCTTACACATTTGTGTTGGGAGCTTTTCTCTTGGACATTTTGATGCGTTTCTACTTGTATTTTGTCTGCGAGAACACTTCTCGGGGACATTTCGACACTTTTCTACTCTCATTTTGTCCGCGAGACCGCTTCTCAAAGACATTTCAACACTAATCCAATTACTTTTTGTCTACGAGACGGCCTCTCGATGACATTTCAACGCTAATCCAATTACTTTTTGTCTACGAGACGGCCTTTCGATGACATTTCAACGCTAATCCAATTACTTTTTGTCTACGAGACGGCCTCTCGATGACATTTCAACACTACTCCAATTACTTTTTGTCTACGAGACGGCCTCTCGATGACATTTCAACGCTAATCCAATTACTTTTTGTCTACGAGACGGCCTCTCGATGACATTTCGACGCTAATCCAATTACTTTTTGTCTACGAGACGGCCTCTCGATGACATTTCGACGCTAATCCAATTACGTTTTGTCTACGAGACGGTCTTTCGATGACATTTCAACGCTAATCCAATTACTTTTTGTCTACGAGACGGCCTCTCGATGACATTTCGACGCTAATCCAATTACTTTTTGTCTACGAGACGGCCTCTCGATGACATTTCAACACTACTCCAATTACGTTTTGTCTACGAGACGGCCTCTCGATGACATTTCAACACTAATCCAATTACGTTTTGTCTACGAGACGGCCTTTCGATGACATTTCGACGCTAATCCAATTACTTTTTGTCTACGAGACGGCCTCTCGATGACATTTCGACGCTAATCCAATTACATTTTGTCCATGAGACTACCTCTCAATGACATATTTATGTCTTACTATCTATATTTGTCTACCGACCTTCAAGAACTCCACCCATCCTCTTATAATAATTACAAAAAAGGCCCTCCTACATGACGCAAACTCTCGCCATATAAGAGGACAAACGTAAACTCACAAATTAAGCATTCGGATGAACCATATCTTCAGGTCTTACATACTTGTCAAACTCTTCACTTGTTAGTAATCCAAGTTCAAGAGCTGCTTCTTTTAATGTTGTACCTTCTTTATGAGCTTTCTTCGCGATTTTAGCAGCATTTTCATAACCGATATGAGGATTTAATGCTGTTACAAGCATTAAGGAGTCTTTTAAGAACTGATCAATTTTTTCGCGATTTGGCTCAATACCAACTGCACAATTATCATTGAAGGAACGAATTCCATCAGCAAGTAATCTTGCGCTTTGTAAGAAATTATATAAAATAACTGGTTTGAACACGTTTAGTTCAAAGTTACCTTGGCTCGCAGCAAATCCTATTGTTGCATCATTACCCATCACTTGAACAGCTATCATGGTTAATGCTTCACTTTGTGTAGGGTTTACCTTACCTGGCATAATGGAAGATCCAGGCTCATTTTCAGGAATGGTAATCTCACCAATTCCACTACGTGGGCCAGACGCTAACCAACGAACGTCATTAGCAATCTTCATGACATCTGCTGCTAATGCCTTCAATGCACCATGAGCATAAACTACTTCGTCGTGGCTTGTTAAAGCATGGAATTTGTTTTCTGAAGAGTAGAAGTCAATTCCAGTAAGTTGTTTAATTTCTTCAGATACCATGGCTCCAAACTCTGGATGAGTATTAATTCCAGTACCTACAGCTGTTCCACCGATAGCTAGGGCTTTCATTTTATCTGTACTTTCTTTAATGAATTCAATATCACGAACAAGCATATGTACCCAACCACTAATTTCTTGACCTAGTGTAAGTGGTGTCGCATCTTGTAAGTGCGTTCTACCAATTTTTACGATATCTTTAAATTCTTCAGCTTTTTCTTCTAAAGTCTTTTTGAATCTTTCAACTTCCGGTAATAATGTATTTTCAACATAGCTCGTTGTTGCAACATGCATAGCTGTTGGGAAAGTATCGTTTGAACTTTGTCCCATGTTTACATCATCGTTTGGATGTAGCTTTTGATCAGATCCCCACTCTTTTAAAAGCTCATTTCCACGGTTAGCGATTACTTCGTTTAAGTTCATGTTGGATTGCGTACCGCTTCCCGTTTGCCAAATTTTTAATGGAAACTCACCATCATGTTTTCCTTCTATAATTTCATCAGCAACTGTAACAATTGCCTTTGCTTTATCATCATGCAATTTACCCAATTTATTATTTGCAATCGCACAGCTTCTTTTTAATATTGCAAATGCTTTAATTAACTCTTCTGGCATTGTTTCAGTGCTAATCTCAAAATTTTGCAAACTACGCTGCGTTTGTGCACCCCAATATTTGTTTGCCGGAACTTTAACTTCCCCCATTGTATCTCGTTCGATACGATATTCCATGAATAATCCCCTCCTGTTATTTTTCCAGAAAAGCGTTTTCACAACTTCTATTATAGTAAATTAATTTTAATTAATCTATGAATTTAGTTTAAAACTATCTTTTTTTAGCATAAACTCGCTAAAATTCGATAAACTCCTAATATTGCCTACGGCTAATTCTAATTATTTAAATCCAATAAATCCACCTTTCATTAAATGTTCGCCTAGTAAATTGCAAAACTATTAAATGAATTATGTTAATATATAATTGAGTTCATTATAGAATAGGTGACGTTATGAAACTCTTATCACACGGAAAATTCGGAAAGCGCATACAATATTCTTTTCTAATTTCTACCGTTATCATCATGTTAATGGTTGTTTTTTGCGTAATTGGCGTTCGTTTTGCAATGAATGAAAATATTCGTGGACAAATGGCTCTAGACCGAATCGATAATTCAATCAATAACTTTTATAAAGCGATCATTAATCAGGAAACAGGACAAAGAGGTTATAGTTTAACGAAAGATGAATCTTTCTTACAACCTTACTATGAAGGTGAAGAACTGTATACTGAAAGTTTGTTAGAACTAAAACGGCATGTCGATTTTTATCCAGCAATGAAAAATGATATAAAAGAAGTAACATCATTAGGTGAAAAATGGCACGATCAATTTATTCAAGCCCTTGTAGCCATGTCCTTAAAAGGAGGACAACCGAGTACTGAACAACTAAGAGCTGAAAAACAAGCTTTTGATGAGTTTCGCCAATCTTACTTTGCAATTATTGAAAGAATAGATGAAGAGCGTAGTGTTGTAAGAGAAAAAATGAAATCAAGAGTTAATACCATATTTCTAACCTTAGTTGTCAATAGTATCGCGATACTTCTAGTTAATTTAATCGTGAATTTTAAAGTACTTCAATCAATTACTCGACCAATCATTCAATTAAGTGATAGTGTGAAGTCCTATGCTCAACATCAATTTGAAAAAGATGTACCATCGTATCGTATGAATGATGAATTATCTGTACTTATTAAAAATATTGATACAATGCGTAACGAACTTTCAAAAAGCATACGAACTTTGGAGTTAAAAGCAAATATTGATGGATTAACTGGGATTTATAATCGTCGCTTTTTCAATGAATTTCTTAAAAAACAATGGGTTCAAATGATAGAACAGTCCCAACCAATCTCATTAATCATATTTGATATTGATTATTTTAAAAAATACAATGATACATATGGTCATTTAGCTGGAGATGATTGTTTAAAAGCAATCTCTTCGGCATTGCAACAATACAATGAAAACCAATTTAATTTATTTGCTCGCTATGGTGGAGAAGAGTTTTGTATTATATTACTTCAACGTTCAAAAAAAGAAGCGCTGACAATCGCTGAAGAAATAAGAAAAAAAGTGTTAGAATTAAAAATTCCCCACAAGAATTCGACTATAAACAAATATGTAACAGTAAGTATTGGTGTAGCCACTATAATACCAAGTCGAGATACGACTCCTGAAACACTTATATCTTTTGCCGACAAAGCACTATACACTTCTAAAGAAAAGGGTCGAAATTGTGTTACGGTTTATGATTCAACTATTTAATGAAAGATAGGACAAGTTTTGTCATTGCCCACCTTAAAAACAATCGAAAACGCAGATAAAATTTTAGTTATTCATCAAGGAGAAATAATTGAACAAGGGACACATGAAGAACTTCTTAATAAGAAAGGGTTCTATTACAATATGTTCACGAGTAATAAAGTAATATAAAAAGAAGCTTCCCTTAAGTTTAAGTAACTTTTGGGAAGCTTCCTTTATATGATATATTATTTAGTCAAAACAGATGTTTTACATCATTCCGCCCATTCCGCCCATATCAGGCATTCCTGCTCCGCCTTTATCTTGCTCTGGAATGTCAGCAACAACTGCTTCAGTTGTTAAGAACATTGCAGCAACGGACGCAGCATTTTGTAATGCTGAACGAGTAACTTTAGTTGGGTCTACGACACCGTCTTCAACCATGTTTACCCATTCGCCAGTTGCAGCGTTGAAGCCAATGCCAACTTCTTCGTTTTTCGCACGTTCAACAACAACAGATCCTTCTAGACCTGCGTTTTCAGCGATTTGACGTACTGGCTCTTCTAATGCACGAAGTACGATATTGATACCAGTTTTCACATCGCCTTCAGCTTCAATAGCTGCTACTTTCTTGTACACATCAAGAAGTGCTGTACCACCACCGGATACAATACCTTCTTCAACTGCAGCACGAGTAGCGTTTAGAGCGTCTTCGATGCGAAGTTTACGTTCTTTCAATTCTGTTTCAGTTGCAGCACCAACTTTAATTACTGCTACACCACCAGCAAGTTTAGCTAAGCGCTCTTGTAATTTTTCTTTATCAAATTCAGAAGTTGTTTCTTCTAATTGAGCTTTAATTTGGTTAATGCGACCTTGGATATTGCTTGAATCGCCTGCACCTTCAACGATTGTAGTTGTTTCTTTTGTAACAACTACTTTTGAAGCGCGACCTAATTGCTCAACAGATGCAGATTTAAGATCTAAACCTAAATCTTCTGTGATTACTTGACCACCTGTTAAAATAGCGATGTCTTCAAGCATTGCTTTACGACGGTCACCAAAGCCAGGTGCTTTTACTGCAGCAACGTTGAATGTACCACGAAGTTTGTTAACAACTAGTGTTGCTAATGCTTCACCTTCAACATCTTCTGCAATGATTAATAATGGTTTAGATTGTTGTACAACTTGTTCTAATACAGGAAGAATTTCTTGGATGTTAGAAATCTTCTTATCTGTAATTAAGATATATGGATCTTCTAAAACTGCTTCCATTTTATCTTGGTCAGTTACCATGTATGCAGATAGGTAACCACGATCAAATTCCATACCTTCTACAACATCTAACTCAGTTGAGAAACCTTTTGATTCTTCGATTGTAACAACGCCATCTTTACCTACTTTTTCCATTGCTTCAGCAATTAATTGACCTACTTCTTCATCAGCAGAAGAAATAGCAGCAACTTGTGCAATGGACTCTTTTCCTTCGATTGGTTTTGAGATAGCTTTTAATTCTTCAACAGCTGTAGCAACCGCTTGTTCAATACCTTTACGAATTCCCATTGGGTTTGCTCCAGCAGTTACGTTTTTCAATCCTTCACGAATCATTGCTTGTGCAAGAACTGTAGCTGTAGTTGTACCGTCCCCAGCAACATCATTTGTTTTGCTTGCCACTTCAGCAACAAGTTTAGCACCCATATTTTCATATGGATCTTCTAATTCGATTTCTTTTGCAATTGTTACACCGTCATTTGTAATTAGTGGTGAACCAAATTTCTTTTCAAGAACTACGTTACGTCCTTTAGGTCCCAATGTAACCTTAACTGCATTAGCTAATTTATCTACACCGCTAGCCATTAAACGACGTGCGTCTTCACTAAATTTAATTTCTTTAGCCATTATGAATGCCTCCTATCGTTGATTTTTTTATTGTATAAAGTATTTATTTCGCAAATATTATTATTCTACAATTGCTAATATATCACTTTCACGTAAGATTAAGTATTCAGTTCCCTCATATTTTACTTCAGTACCTGCATATTTTGAGAAGATAATATGATCGCCAACGCTAACTTCTAGGTTTACGCGTTCACCGTTGTCAAGTACACGACCTGTTCCAACAGCTACAACTTTACCTTCTTGTGGTTTTTCTTTTGCAGTATCAGGTAATACGATACCGCTAGCTGTTTTTTCTTCTGCTTCAACTAGTTCAATTACTACGCGATCTCCAAGTGGTTTTAACACAATAAACAACCTCCTCAACATTAATTATAATTGTTAGCACTTAACCTCACCGAGTGCTAATCCCAATTAATATAATAATCATTTACTTCCAATTTTGCAAGTCTCAACAATTAAAATTTTACATTTTTTAAATACTTTTTCCAAATATTAAGTAATCCTTTACTTTACTAACTTAACATTCAAATAAATAATGGGTCTGATCTTGTGTATTTTTTCGACATCAATGCAGACAACATAAATATACAATTTTTTATTTGATTATTTTTCCATATAAGTATACGGTTAGTTTTAGGTTATTTATACTTTATTTTAAAAATAATTTTCTTGCAGGTGAAAAAATTGAAACGGTCATATAAAATAATCTTATTTTCTTATATTGTTATGTTGCTTTTACTCCAACCTGGCACAATTATCACCTATCAAGTCCTTCAATGGTTCGGATTAAAAGAAACACATAGCTTACAAATTGCAGCCCTTTCTATATGGTATTCGTTATGCTTTTCCGGCACTTTATTTATTTCTCTCTTTTATTTAAAGGATGAATTACGACAAAGTAGTCGGCAAAACTACTCCTGGATTAAAATTATCCTTTGGTCAATCGCAGGGGTGTTTCTTGCTCTCATCGCACAAACTATCGCGATTGAAATAGAGCTATTCTTCGGTTCGGAAGTTGGTTCAGAAAATACAGAAACGATACTTGCATTAATTAAACAAGCGCCTGTTTTCTTTTTCGTAACAGCGATTATTGGTCCAATATTAGAAGAAACGGTATTTAGGAAAATTATTTTTGGAACATTAAATCAAAAATATAATTTTCATATTGCAGCAGTTATAAGCTCACTTGTTTTTTCTTTAGCTCATTTTGAATTTGAACATGTTATCCTCTATTTTGCAGTAGGATTTGTCTTCGCCTATCTATACAATAAAACTAAGCGGATACTTGTTCCAATCCTTTCACATATATTAATGAATACAAGTGTGATTATTTTTGCTTTATAAAATCACAAAATTTTCCATTTAGATATTACGGAGGTTTAAGATGAATTTGTTAATCCAAGGTATCATATATTTTGTATTTGGTATCTTTTTCACCTATTTTGCCATCCATCATGTAACTAATTATGGATGGGGTTTTTTTGCTTATTTATTAGTCTTTTTAGCTACACTTGATATCGGTTCTAGTATTACTATTGGAGATCGAAAACTATTAAAAAATAAAAGAATCAAAATTAGAGGTTGTCCTTCATTGATGATACCCCTAATGAACTACAATTAGCAGGTTATATTATCACGGACAACCTTTAAATTTTATGAACACGATTTATTTCATCATCTTGTTCAACTTGGTTCACTTTTCGATAAGCAAAATTTGAAATCCAAATACTTACTTCATATAGCAGAAATAATGGAACCGTTACCATAATATGAGATAATACATCTGGTGGTGTAATAAGCGCAGCTATAATGAGTAATGCAAAGTAGGCATATTTACGTATTTTCTTCAAAAATGATGGTGTAATTATGCCAAGTCGAGTTAAAAAAAGTATAACGACTGGCAATTGGAATAAAAGTCCGAATGGAAGGGTAATTTGAAATAAAAATTCAAAATACTCATTAATACCAATGACCGCATTTAATTCCATTTGATTGCCGATATGGAACATAAAGTCAACAATGAATGGAAAAAGAATAAAATAGGAAAACGAAATCCCACTTAAAAATAATAAGATTGAAATTGGAATATAAGTTAGCGTAATTTTCCGTTCTTTCTCATATAAGCCTGGCGAAACAAAAGCCCAAAGTTGATACAAAATAAAAGGCGCTGTAAGTACACAAGCAATGATAAAGGTTATTTGAAAATATACTTTTAAAGGATCTGTCACTCTGAACGTATTAAGTTCTAATTGAGCTGCTGTATCCGTTTGTTGTAAATAAATAATTATCGGTTCAGCTAGAAAAAAACCGCCAACTAAAGTAACAATGAAAAAGCTAATAATATAAATTAATCTTCTTCTTAGTTCAGCGATATGATCTTGTACGGTCATTTTTTTACCCATAGCGTCCATCCTAACCGATTTACTTCAAGAAAGGTTTTTATACTAGAAAAAAATGTATTATACTTTTGACTCTTCGTTTTCCTCAACCGCTTCTGACTCCTCATTCGAGTAGTTTTTTATGAAATATACAAAGGACTGTAACTCAACTGCTAAGTCAATATGATGGACATTAATCGTTGGTGGTACATTTAATCTCGCTGGTGTAAAGTTTAATATCCCTTTTACATTTGTTTTAACTAAACGATCCGTAACCGTTTGGGCAGCATGTGCTGGTACAGTTAAAATAACAACTTGAATATCCTCTTTCTCTATTATTTCTTCAAGTTGGTCTAAACTGTATACGGTTACATCACTAATTTTTGTTCCTACTTTACCTTCATTTGTATCAAAGGCATAACATATTTTTGTATTATTATTTTTCGTAAAATTATACCGTAATAAAGCGGTACCTAGATTTCCTACCCCAATTAATGCTACTTTCGTTAATTCATCTTGATCAAGGGTTTTTCTAAAGAAATTTAATAAATATTGAACATTATATCCGTAACCCTTTTTACCTAATGCACCAAAGTAAGAAAAATCTCTTCTTATTGTTGCTGAATCAACTTTAACTGCCTCACTTAACTCAGCCGATGAAACTCGAAGTTTCCCAGTTTGATATAGATTTTGTAAAAAACGATAATACAATGGTAATCTTTTTGCTGTTGCTTTTGGTATTTTTATTTGTTCTGTTGCCATAAGTCTTTCCTCCAATGTTGTAATAGTCTTTTACCTCTAGTTGTATATTTGCCTAGAATAATAAATAATACTGTTAATCTTTGTTAACGTTTTCTTTATTTCTGGTTAACTATTATATTCGATAAAGAAAAAAAATATCCTTCTTTTTAACTTTACTTTATTTATGATACATAATTTTTCTGTAAAGTCTTACTTTTTGTTGTTATATAATAGTTTTAATTCTTATTTTTTCTGTCCTTATTTATCTACATCATATAAAATGATTATATAGTAGAAAAGATTTTTAAACTAATCGAATATGGAAAATAATATACAGACAATCTTTTCCAATAAAATTATTTGAGGTGTACGTCATGATTTTGCTACAAGTAAATCAGTTAACCAAATACTATGGTGCTGATCTAATATTACAAAATATAAAATTAGAAATCCAAACAAGGGATCGAATTGCCCTCGTTGGTCGTAATGGCTCGGGTAAATCGACATTATTAAAAATCATTGCAGGCGAAATAAATTATGACTCTGGAGAAATCATTAAACCGAAAGACGTCACTATCGGCTTTTTAGATCAACATACAGGTCTGGATTCTGATAACTCTATTTGGGCTGAGATGATGGAAGTTTTTCATGACCTACAAAAGATGGAACAACAACTTCGCCATTTAGAGCAACAAATGTCGAAGGAAGAGGTTTATAAAAATGAAACAAAGTATTCCAAAATATTATCGGAATATGATTTTCTGCAAAACGAATTTAAAGACAAAGGCGGCTATCAATATGAGGCAGATATCCGCTCCGTTTTACACGGATTGAATTTTGCAGATTACAGTTATGAAACAAAGATTTCCACTTTAAGCGGCGGGCAAAAGACACGATTGGCTCTTGGAAAACTGTTACTATCCAAACCAGACATTTTAATTTTAGACGAGCCGACTAACCATCTTGATATTGAAACCTTAACTTGGTTAGAACAATATTTACAAACTTACGATGGCGCGATTCTTATCGTCTCCCATGACCGGTATTTCCTCGATAAAGTCGTAAATCAAGTTTATGAATGTGCCAATAAAACATTAACACGTTATACAGGTAACTATAGTAAATATCTTGAACAGAAAGCTGCTAAATTTGAACGAGAATTGAAAATGTACGAAAAGCAACAAGAAGAAGTAGCCCGTATAAAGGAATTTATCGCTCGTAATATTGTCCGTGCCTCTACAACTAAAAGGGCTCAAAGTAGGCGGAAAATGCTCGAAAAAATGGAATTAATGGACAGACCTACAGGTGACGATAAATCTGTATCTTTTTCTTTTCAAATTGAACGACAAAGTGGAAATGAAGTATTAAATGTATCGGATTTATCAATTGGATACGGGTCGAACGTATTATCAAAAAATATCCAATTCCGGATAACAAGAGGCGACAGTATCGCACTTCTTGGCCCAAACGGCGTTGGAAAATCTACTTTATTAAAAACAATAGTAGGTGAACTTCCAGCCTTAACTGGATCGATGCAATTAGGTACAAATGTGACCATCGCCTATTATGATCAAGAACAAGCCGATCTTACTTCCAATAAAACTGTTTTGAATGAACTTTGGGATGAGTATCCCATGATGACAGAAAAGGAAATTCGAACAGTTTTAGGAAATTTCCTCTTCTCAGGTGATGATGTTTTAAAACCTGTCTCCACATTAAGTGGTGGTGAAAAAGCTCGCCTATCGCTTGCAAAATTAATGCTTCTAAATGCAAACCTTTTAATATTGGACGAACCAACTAACCACTTAGATTTAGACAGTAAGGAAATATTAGAAAATGCACTAGTCGATTATCCAGGAACGATCCTTTTCGTATCTCATGACCGTTATTTTATAAATCGGATTGCGACAAAAGTTTATGAACTATCTAAAGACGGTATAACAGAGTATCTTGGAGATTATGATTACTTTGTTGAGAAAAAAGAAGAGCTTCATGAATTACAAAGATTAGAAGAAGAAGAAAAACAGAAAGCTGGAAACTCCTCAACAGCGGAAAACATCGATAATAAATCCCGCTACGAATTAGAAAAAGAATTGAAAAGAAAAGAACGTCAACGACAAAGACGGATTGAAGAAATCCAAAATCGAATCGAACAGCTAGAAGAGTTAGTTGCGGAAAAGGAACAATTATTTCTTGACCCCGACGTTTATACAGATCATACAAAAGTTTCATCATTGAATGAAGAAATTAGTGAAGCTAAGAAAGAGATGGAAGAATTATTAGAGGAATGGGCACAATTGGAGGATGAATAAAAGTAAAAAAGGATAAATCGAGTAGGAGGGAGCGATTAACTCCCGTCCTCTCACACCACCGTACGTACGGTTCCGTATACGGCGGTTCAATTAAGATCATTGACGCAAGTCTTTATAACTTCCGTGAATAGCTGTTCTCTTTATGCCAGTGGTCACTCCACCCTCCAAGAGGTCTCCCACGGGATTCACCGTTTCCTTCCTCAAGTGAGGTACTACGTTTTCTGTGTTCATCATGACTCACTGAATGCCAAGGGCTATTCTCTCTTAATTGTTCGGTCCTTCTTAGTTGTTCTAGACCAACTAATACTATGACCTTTGCTGACTTCTGACGGTTCAGCTACTTATCACTAAGTAGGTTATGAAGAGTACTTCACATATCCGCCAGACCTCCCCGGGTAAGTACATGCACTTTCACACCATCTATCCGCCTCATTTACTCGATATGACCTTCGACAGAAAGAGCTTTGTTTTGTTATGCAAACTCACTCAATCATACCTAGCCTTATATGAGGTTCGTGTTCCTCGGACCGGTGTTTTGCCTCCAGCTTCCTTCAGATTCCGCGTCACCACGGACACCCTTGCTCTTGGCTAACCTCTACTTCTGTCTTCGGGGTTCGGGACTTACACCCTATAGTTCATGTACATGCCGGGCGCACATAAAAAAGAAAATATTTGTCAACGTAGACAAATGTTTTCTTTTTACTTTTATAAACTTAGTTGTTTACGCCTTAAAATTATAAAGGGGCTTAATAATTTGAGCGACTTCTATTGTGTCTTTTGTATTTTCAATGATCTCATCCATATTTTTATAAACAAAAGGTGACTCATCCAGCGTGCTCTTTTTTACAGAGGTACTCCAAATTCCTTTCATAGATTGTTGGAAATCCTTCATACTAACGGTTTTTCTAGCTTTAGTGCGACTCATCAATCGACCTGCACCATGGGGGCCTGAATAATTCCAGTCCGGGTTGCCCTTACCATAGGCAATGATACTACCGTCCCTCATGTTAATTGGGATAATTACTCGTTCACCTTTCTGTGCAGAGATTGCCCCTTTTCTTAAAATCATATTCTCCATATCAATGTAGTTATGAATAGTTGAAAACGAATCAGTCACTCCCCAGCCCATATTGCTTGTAATAATATCAACCATCGCACGTCTGTTTAATTCAGCATATTTCTGTGCAATCGACATATCATTCAAGTAACGTCTAAAACTTTCATTTTCCAAGTATGCTAATTCTCTCTTAATATTAGGCTTCTTTAATTTTTTAATTTCTTCTTCAAAACCCTCTTCTCGTCCTTCTTTTATCAACCTTTCCTTAAGCTCACGTTTCTTGTTGCCCAAATCTATCAATTCATCATATGCAAAGTTTTGATAATATTCAGCGATTTGCTTTCCTAAATTTCTTGAACCGCTGTGAATAACAAGAGCGACAGTATCGTCCAAAACTTCATTAAGTTCAATGAAATGATTGCCTCCACCTAATGTTCCAATACTGTTTAATGCTCTTTCCATATCAAAAGGAGCATAAATTTTAGTTAAATCTATCGAATGGACAAAACGATGCCTTGAATTTTTAGAGTGAATTTTAAAGCCACTTGGGACTTTTTTTCGAATTACCTCGTCTACTTGTGCATAATCAATTTCATCTTTATTTTTCTTAATGAAAGAAACCGTCATCCCACATCCAATATCTACTCCAACAAGATTAGGAACAACTTTATCCGTAATCGTCATAGTTGTCCCAACAGTACAACCAACTCCAGGATGATAGTCCGGCATAACCCTTATCTTTTCTCCTTTTGTGAATTCGTGATCACATAATTCACGAATTTGCGTAATTGCATCCTCTTGATAATCGTTCGTAAATACAATGGCCGTATTATATTTACCTTTTACTTCAATCACAAAAATCATCCTTTCTCGATTTTTGCCAACTTTAACAGGTCATAAAGTCGAGCAATCTATCATAAAAAAGCGTATTTGCAATCAAATCCATTCTTAATTATTAAGTTTACTTCATTTATAAGAACTTTCAAATTTATCCTTTTCCAAGTAACTTAATAACAAAGGCTTTTCTCATTAACAAAATATTTGTTGTGGATAGAATTTTTACCATAATCCTTAAATATCCACAAATAACTAAATAATTGGTTGATTGTATAATTTTCTAACTTCTGTTTTTAGTAACTTATTCACTTAATCCACATGATTATCCACACTTAAAACACTGAAAAACAAGCTTCTTACTTTATTATCCACATATTCCACAATAAAAAAGTAACTTATCCACAGTTTTTACTCACATTTATGTAAACCTTAATATATCTAGCTTGAACTATATTACTGGGAAAATTATTCACAAACAATTAACTGTAAAGCTTACTTATCCACATAATGCTAGACAAAAAATGGACCTCGTAAAAAGTTGAGGTCCCATATCCAACTACAATTTGATTTATAATTTATTTTATACTAAAAGATTCCAGATCCAATCCTGGATTCGCATTTAATGTATAATCTGCCCGTATTCCTTTCTCGTAAAAAACGCTACCGGCTGCTGCAATCATCGCCGCATTATCTGTACATAGTTTTAAAGGAGGAATAACAAGTTCGATACCTTCTAGGTTTTCTACAGCCTTCTGTAATTCAGTCCGTAACCCATTATTCGCTGCGACACCACCGGCTAATAAAATTTGTTTTACACCATACTCTTTAGCAGCACGAATCGTTTTTTCCACTAAAACTTCAACAACACTTTCTTGAAAACTGGCCGCTAAGTTTTCTGGTACAATCGTTTCACCACGTTGTTGCGCATTATGAACTGTATTAATAACAGCCGATTTTAATCCACTGAAACTAAAGTCATAAGACCCTTCCTCTAGCCAAGCTCTCGGAAAATCAATCGTTGCCTCACCTTCACTTGCCATTCGGTCAATATGAGGTCCTCCTGGATAAGGACAATTTAATACACGAGCCACCTTATCATACGCTTCACCTGCTGCATCGTCTCTAGTCTCGCCAATTACTTCAAAATGACCATGCTCTTCCATATAAATTAATTCTGTATGACCACCAGAAACGACAAGGGATAACAACGGAAATTGCATTTCTGTAATTAGACGATTAGCATAAATATGACCAGCAATATGATGAACAGGAATTAAAGGTAAAGAATGAGCAAATGCTATCGATTTAGCAGCTTCAACTCCAATCAATAATGCCCCTACCAAACCTGGTCCTGCCGTAACAGCTACTCCCGTTAATTGTGAAAAATCTAATCCAGCCTTTTTCATTGCTTCTTCAATGACAATTGTAATTTGCTCGACATGATGGCGAGAAGCAATTTCAGGTACGACTCCACCAAACCGTTTATGTGTTTCAATCTGGGATGCGACAACATTAGAAACAATCTCTGTTCCATTTTTTATCACGGCTGCTGCTGTTTCATCACAACTTGTTTCAATTCCTAGTATATATTGTTTATTCATATAAGTTCACCCACATTATTAAAGCATCTTCATGGTTATCCGTATAATACCCTTTCCGAATACCACCATTTTTAAATCCGTATTTTTTATACATATTTTGTGCTACTATATTAGAAACTCTTACTTCTAAAGTAGCCTTTTTCGCACCATTTGCTTTCATTGCTTGCATCATTTGATACATCAATTTGTCTCCGATTTTCATTCCGCGATATTCCGGTAAAACAGCAATATTTGTTATATGACATTCATCCAAAATAATCCACATACCGCCATAGGCTATTAATTTCCCTTCAAGTTCTGCACCAATATATAATGCATAAGGATTCATCGTCATCTCTCTTACAAATGCATCACGGGTCCATGGTATTGAAAACGAAGCATTTTCAATTTTCAAAATATCATCGACATCATGAATAGATAATTGTCTAAAATACGGTTCAATCGCCATAAGCCTACCTCTCTAAACTTCCCGGTTTTCGTCTCTCCACTTCGCTTCTGCTTCTGTTAACCGTAAATAATTCGGTTTAAATAAATGAGCTTCTTCCCCGTCTAAATCCTTCCCTAATAAACCAAGTTCTCCTGGTTTTGCTGTGTTTAACGAACTCGGAGCAAATTGGGCATTATTTAATAATATATTCGTAAACGTCTCTTTATGAATATTTGAATCGTCACCTACAAACAAGACAGGTTGATTATATTCTTTTAACCTATATCCCCATTCTTCTGCTGAACGATGTTTATCTTCTTCAACTAACATTAGTTTTTGATCTTCGTATTTATATAATCCAGTAAAAACATTTCCTCTTCTCGCATCCATAATCGGCGATATAAGACCTGGAAAATAGCGACCACTTGCAGCCATTAATTTCAAACTAGAAACTCCTACAATTGGAACTTTTAATGTCCATGCTAAAGTTTTGCCTATCGTTACACCAATACGTAGTCCAGTATATGAACCTGGACCATTGGCAACAACAATTTTTCCAATTTCGCTCTTATCAATACCACAATCTTTTAATAAAAAATCAATCACCGGTAATACCCGTGTCGAGTGATTACGCTTGATATTTGTTATATATTCCCCAATAACTTTTTCGTGATTAACAATGCCGACTCCTAATACATTTGTTGAAGTATCAATTGCTAATATTTTCATTAAAAAACTCCTTACATAATTCTTCGTAACGTTTGCCAATTGGTATAAACCGTAATTTTCTTTTTTGATCATGTAACAATGTTATTTCAACTTTCAAAAGATGTTCTGGTAACTGATCTTCAATTAAGTGTGCCCATTCAATAACTGTAACTCCATCGCCATGAAAATATTCATCGAAGCCTAAATCTTCATCTGAATCAGCTAACCGATAAACATCCATATGGTATAAGGGAATTCGTCCATTGGTATACTCTTTTATTATTGTAAAAGTTGGGCTATTTACCGTTCTTTTTATTTCTAAACCTTTTGCTAATCCCTTTGTAAAGGTTGTTTTTCCCGCGCCTAAATCGCCTTCTAAAGTTATAACATCACTTGGTTTTAAATGCACTCCTAACTGTTCTGCTATATTTAACGTTTCTTCAGTCGAAGAAACAATTACTTCATAATGTTCCATTATTTTATCCACCTACTTAAATTCTTCCCTTATTTCTCATAGAGGTATTGTCCTAATATTAGTATACACAAGTATTTACAACATTTTCCAAAGTCAACAAATTACAAAAAAATAAATTTATTATTTCAGCTATATACTCACCGTATATAGTCTAACATAAATTTATTCTCGGAAAAATTATCTTTTATCTGTTTCACATTAAAGTCTTTTACCGATTAGTTTCTTATGGTTCTTTGTCAAATGTTGGGGTTAGGTTTCCTGCCTTACACATAGTAGCCTTAACATTGTGCTATCCATAAGTCACATAACCAAACATCTATGATGATATGATTTGTTTTGTTGGCGGACGCGCATCCAGTGGCACGGCCTCAGTCTCCTCAACGCGCATGCTCGTTTGCGCAGGTCTATAGGATCGTGTGCCTGACGCTTCGCTTTCGGCACAAAGGCTTTTGCTGTTCCCGCAGGACTCTGAATATGCTTCACTGATTCTGCACCGCAGGAAAAATGTGAAACATTTTTGCGAGTCGCCGCCAACTTCACATCAAATTATCGAAATTTTCACCTTAATGAACAGCCTAAATAAAGCTTAGCCCTCATGACCCCCAATATCCTTTCAAATCGCCGTATAATTGTTGATGTTGTAGCACCGAATTGTTGGGCTGTTTCTTTGAAGGTTTTCGTTTTCACACTTCGAATATTTACCGCCTGATTCCATTCTTTTGAAAAACGTTTATATCGATTTATGATTGAGTTCTTTTCATAAAATCTCTTACCACATTCTCCGCACTTATATCTACGCTTTCTATAGAAGATATAACATAAGCGTTCAAACCATTTTAATTGCTTGATTTTCTGGATTCGATAATCATGAATTTTACGCGTTTTTTCACTACATTTTGGACATTTGTGGAGCTTTACAGGCATCACCACATAAATCGCAATTCTGTCCTCAAACTGTTCAATTTTTATGATAG
>NZ_JAACYS010000060.1 GCF_009996845.1 Pallidibacillus pasinlerensis
ATTATTAATATTTTGAGCAGCTTCCACATCAATCTTCACCACTAGCAACTAACGGGCCATCTACTTCATATACTAACCAATCAGAACCGTTAATACGGTTTGATACATCTACAATTTTTCCATGGACACGGTCATGCTCCGCTCCAGTTAACATTGTTGGACGGAAATCGTTACGATTTTTTACAGATGAAATCGAAAACGGAACAATATCAATCTCCTTTTTATCCGTTAGTTTACCATTTTCAAAGTAAAATTTTTGTTGGAACACAAACGTATCTTTATCACTCGGGTTTTTATTACCACCGAACATAAAGTTCCCTAAACTGTATACAATAAATTTATCATTGTACTCTTCAATACCTTGAACAACATGCGGGTGATGGCCAAGAATTAAATCTGCACCAGCATCAATCGTATAGCGCGCCAAAGTTTGTTGGGACTCTGTTGGAACATACTGTCTTTCAACACCCCAATGAAAATGCACAAGTATTAACTCAACCCCTTGCTCTTTTAAACTATCAATATCTTGTTTAATTTGACTACGAATTTCTTGCGTATCTCGCCAACCTTCATAACCTAAAGTACCAATTTTAATGCCTTTAATTTCTGTAACATATTGATGTTCATAACCAAAATAACCGATATTTTCCTTTTCTAATGAAGTCATCGTATCTTTATACCCTTGTTCTAAATAGTCAAAAATATGGTTATTCGCTACATTCACTGCTTCAATTCCCGCCATAGTTAAAATTTTGGCATACTCAGGATCACCTTTAAACCTGAATTTCTTTTGTGCTTTTTGTGTTGCAGTTGTTAACGTTGTTTCTAAATTTACAGTTGAGAAATCATCATTTTTAAAAATATCATTCAAACCGCCGACAAAATGTTCCAAGCCCTTCGTATCTGCTTCATGTACGAAAGATCCATAATAACCGTAATCTTCATCAAAACCTAGTGTGAAATCACCTGCAGTACTAACCACAATGGTTTTAATTTCAGGCTCTCGTACTTCTTTGTTAGCCATAGCTGAAACCGAACGATCCACATGTTTTTCGACAGTGTTTGATACATTCACCCCGTTCGTTGATTGCCAATAAAGAAAACCGCCGCCTACGAAAACAATCAATAATGCTAATAACGATAAAGTTATGTACGTTTGTTGCTTTTTCTTTTTCGCTTGTTGCTGTTTCTTTCTACGACGTAGCTCTTCCTTCCCCATTTGATTAGTCAATTTTTATCCTCCCTTTAAAACAATCAAACTAGTACTTTGAACCTAAGAAAAATAAAATATATGAATCCATTAAAAATTATATAATAATCTATTAATTATTGAAATAAGATTTTAATATTTGACATATTTACAAATATTGCCAACAATTGAGATTCTACATAAAAAACCCAAACCTTATTTCGCTTTGGATTTACATACTTTTATTTAATAGAAGCTTCATAAATGTCTTGTACCGCCTTTTCAAGTGTCGCATTAAACTCTTCATCAGTTTGATTTACATTTAAGATCATCTAAGTTATCAATTGGCTTCATTAAAAGTTTTCTGAAAATTACCTTAGCGAATTATTGCAATATTTTTTTAAAAAAAGGGAGATATTTTATTATTTTCAAAAAACTGTTGACATTTTCAAAAAAGCTCGTTATTCTAAATTTAATTACATAATTAAATATTTTAAGTATTCTTATCAAGAGAGGTGGAGGGACTGGCCCTGTGAAGCCTCGGCAGCGGACTTTTTTAAGTACTGTGCCAAATCCAGAAAGCTTTTTAGCTTGAAGATAAGAAGAGCTTGATTCTGAATCGAATTTAAACCTCTTCTTATTTTTCAAGAAGAGGTTTTTATTTTACTATTAAATTAAATGAAAGAGGGAATTGAAATGACGATTAAAACTTCTGTTAGAGCTCCATTTTACGCTGATCATGTAGGTAGTTTCTTAAGAACGATGGCTGTTAAAGGTGCTAGGAAATCTTTTCAAAACGGTGAAATTGATCAAGAAAAACTAACTGCTATTGAAAATGAAGAAATCGAAAAGCTTGTCCAAAAACAAATTGAAGTTGGCTTAAAATCAATTACGGATGGTGAGTTCCGTCGTGAATATTGGCATTTAGACTTCCTTGCTGGTTTAGAAGGTGTTGACTGGTTTGAGGCTGAATATGTGAACCGTTTCAAAGGTCCAAGTCCGAAAAACAAAGCGATAAAAATTGTTGGAAAAATTGATTTTGATAACCATTATATGCTCCAGCATTTCAAGTTTTTAAAAGAAACTGTTGAAAAATACGGTGATGGATCACAAGTTGCGAAGTTTTCGATTCCAAGTCCAAACATGCTAGTTGCTCGCTACCAAGCAGATGAATACTACAACGGTGATTTAGATGCAATCATTGATGATGCAATCGTCGCTTATCAAAAAGCAATTCAAGCCTTTTACGATGCTGGCTGTCGTTATTTACAATTAGATGATACATCTTGGGTTGATTTTGTCGATGAAAAACGACAAAAAGAGGTGAAAGAAAGATACGGTAAAAACATCAATGAAATTGTTGCTTCAAGAGTTCGGGCGATTAATGGTGCAGTAAGTGAAAAACCTGAAGATTTAATTGTGACAATGCATATTTGTCGCGGAAACTTCCAATCTACTTATTTCGCTGAAGGTGGCTATGATCCGATTTCAGATACTATTTTTTCTGAACTAGACATTGACGGTCTATTTTTAGAATATGATGATGAACGTTCCGGGGATTTTGAACCATTAGCGAGCTTTAAACGAGAAAATCAAAAGGTTGTCCTTGGTTTACTGACTTCTAAATTCGCTGATTTAGAAGACCCGGAATATATTAAGAAACGGATTAAAGAAGCAAGTCAATATATTCCATTAGAAAACTTAGCAATAAGTCCACAATGTGGTTTCTCAAGTACAGAGGAAGGAAACCTTTTAACAGAAGAAGAGCAGTGGAATAAAGTGAAACATTTAATTGAAATTGCGGAAAGTGTTTGGGGAGAAATTTAATTTTAAAATGGGGACTTGAATCATTCCAGTCCCCTTCTTATTTAAGTAAAACATCAGCCATTAATTTGTAAGAATTCAATCTGTCTTCTGGATCGTGAGTAATTGTTACAATCATAATTTCATCTACATCAAACTTTTCTTGTAAATCCATTAGCGACTGACGTATTTCCTGCGGGTTACCAATAATCATTTGCCCTTTTCGTTCTTCAAGTTTTTTCTTTTCTATATTCGTAAGTTTATAGTTTTTCGCTTCTTCAGTTGATGGTACAAAATCCCCTTCACCTTTATCTTTTTGTATTGTCCAAATTAAGTTGCTTAAGGCAATCTCCTCTGCTTTTTCCGTCGTTTCTGCACAAACTACCGTGATTGTTAACAGTGTTTGCGGATTTTTTAATTGCTTACTCGGTTTGAACATATTTTTATATTCATTTATTATCACTTTTCCATCAACTTCACTCATAAACTGCCCAAAAGCATACGGTAAGCCTTTTTCCGCCGCTAAAATCGCACTTTTTCTGCTTGTACCTAATATCCATGGTACAGGTGTTACATCTGGAAAAGGTGAAGCTGTTACTCTGGAAAAGTCATGATCGTCAGGAAAATCTCGATTAAAAAAGTGAAGTAATTCATCAATTAACTCAGGAAATTGATATACTTTTTGTAAAAAATTATTAGAAAGGGCATTCGTTGCTTCTGCCGACCCACCTGGTGCACGCCCTAAACCAAGATCAATTCGATTCGGATACAACGTTGCCAGCATATTAAAAACTTCCGCAATTTTAAATGGTTTATAATGTGGTAACAAAACCGCACCAGAACCAATGCGGATTCGTTTTGTTTTTGATCCAATCAAACTTAACATTACTTCCGGAGCCGAACAAGCCAGACCTTTTAAATCATGGTGTTCCGCAATCCAATATCTTGTATAACCTAACTCATCACCTAGTTGTGCCAATTTTACTGATTCATATAACGCATCTTGAGCCGTTTGCTTTGAGGAGATTGGCGATTGATCTAATATACTTAATTTCATTTAATGACCTCTTTCTATTTTTTCACTTCTCGTAAAACTACATGGTAATCAGCAACTTGATTTTTTTCATAAAGATTTGTAATGGATGTTGAATACTGATGAATTGTTCCACGAAAGTCCAAAGATAGTTCTGGAACCTTTACATTAAAAGTTCCTTCATATAATAAAACAGCAATATCATGATACTCTTCACTCGTAACTTTGAAATCAATTTCTATATTATGTAAATCGTTTTCTAAATTATGTTTGTAAGTTTGAACTGGTATAACCCGTTCATTCAAAATAACTTCTTTCACCAAATCAATCCCCTCCTTCTATTGGTAAGCATTATATAGCATTTACCCGAATTGGAACAGCTCTTCCGCTTAAACAGTTAATTTATTTTCTTCTTTCATTTCTAATGCGCTTTTTAACAAAGCTTGAAGTACCATAGCAAACACAGCAACCACAAATGATGTGAAGATGATCGCCATACCGACAAGGAAAATTCCTGGATGCAGTGCATTAAAAATTAGTAATCCAACCATTCCGATTACATATAAAATGCTTATCGTAACAGCACAACGTTGGATTGTATGTAATGACCGAACAGATAATTGCGAAAAAACATTTTTTGTTTCAATATAATTTAAGAGTTTGTAAGCTTGAAAAAGAGCGATATAAAAAGGAATGACTGTGATATAGATTCCGAATAAAACCGGATATTGTAAATATGCATATTCAGGATACATTTCAGCGGTATACTTGGCTAATTCAGGTAATAAAGTACATGATACTAAAATTATTACGCCTAGTAAAATTACAGCTACTTTTAAAAATATGGCTTTTCCTCTTTCCATAACAACACCCCTAATGTTTTAATCATTATAAATTATAGGAGGTTTTTTATCGAATTTCAATAAATTTTTATTGTTTTTTTGAAAGTTTCCTGGAAATTTTGCTTTCATCATTGCGAACTACTTCACAATGAAACACCGAACCCGTCCCCCTGTACCAAAAATATTACAATATTTAATTCTAGCAATGTATGATAAAAAACGATATTATATTTTAAATATTCCCATTTTTAATAAGAGAAAGAAGGACTAAAATTGATAGAAACAGTGATCCATACGATATTCAATGCCATCGTTCCTTTATCGATTCCTGTAATAGCAGGTGCTTTTCTTGTTTATTTTCAAAACTTAAATATAAAACCGATCCTTACAGTCGTTTTGTATTTTCTAACTCCAGGTTTAATATTCGATACGATATTAAAGGCTGATATTTATTTTCGAGAAGTTTTAGATACAGTTCTTTATTCATCACTATATATTTTATTAATGTGGTTTGTTGCTTTACTTATTAGTAAATTATTTAAACTCCCAGCGCCAGAGTCGGCTGGATTAACATTAATGTCTACCTTTACAAATAGCGTAAATTATGGATTGCCGTTAATATTATTAACTTTTGGACAAGTTGGTTTAGAAAAGGCTGCTGTTTACGTAATCCTACAAACGATATTAGTAAATACGATTGGTGTGTTTTTTGCCGCCCGGTCCCACTTTTCGGCAAAAGATGCTTTTATATCGATTTTTAAATTACCAGCTGTTTATGCTGTCCTGCTTGTATTACCTTTTAAAATGTTTAATTGGGATCTCCCAAATGGGTTTGAAATTGGCTTTGAAATGGTAGCGATGAGTTACTCACCCATTGTATTATGTGTATTAGGTGCACAAATGATGCGCGTTACACGGACGAAGTTAGAAAAACATGTGCAAACAACGTATTATCTCGGATTAATTATCCGTACTTTTATCGCACCGATTGTTGCATTTTTAGCTCTTTTCATTCTTAACATTGACGGGATTTTAGCATCAGTATTTTTTATTTTGTCATGTATGCCAGTGGCCGTGAATGCAGCGATTTTAGCTGAAAAGTTTGACGCGTCACCACTTGCTGTGTCAAAAGCGATTTTCTGGACAACATTAGCGTCCTTCATTGTTTTACCAATTTGCATTGTGATTATTTCATAAAATTATTTCGCCATCGTGTAATTGAACTTAATTTAAAGTTACTTAAAAATCTGCAATATCAACTAAATTACTAATCCCAACTATAAACTCATAAATAAAATAACCGGCAAAACTTATTAAAAGTAACCCGGCAATTATTGAAATTGTCTTGATCATTTTCCTACTCATTAATTTTCTTGTATAAGCTAAAATCGTCAATAAACAAATATCATGAATTAAAATACCCGTTAAAACACCTGATGCAAGAATGAAAAACAAACCTTGCTCATTTTGGTCGTAGGAATTAGTAAGTACTGTACCAAAAACACTTAACCAAAACACAATGTTTCCAGGAGAGATTGCCACAAGAAAGCCATTTCGATAAGAAGATATAAATGACTTTTTTGGCTTCTCTCCTGATACTGTTATATCTTTATCAGCATTTTTAATTGAATCAAAACCAATGAATAGTAAAAATATCGCTCCAACAATCCACATCGGTACTTGAATGACGGGATTTTGCAGGATAGAAGCAAAGCCTAAATAAAGAAATATTATTAAAAGTAAATCAACGGTCATTCCCCCTAAACCTACAGCCCAACCGTGAAGAAATCCGTTTTTCAAGCCTTGCTTCGTCATTTCTACTGTGATTGCTCCTACCGGCATCGCAATCGCTAACCCGACTAACACATATGTAAAAAATAATCCCATAAACGTTCCTCCTCTAAGTAAATTTAAAAGTATGTATAATTATAAAAAAACACGAATAAATAATCAATAAATTTTTAAAAAATAGAGCATCACTTAAGTGAGCCCTATTCGAAATATATAACCGTATTTCGTTTAGCACTTCAAACGAATCACTGTTTTCTTTAATATAGCTTTATTAAAACAATTCTTTTACCATTAAATAATGTGGAATACCGTCTTCCATAAATTCATCTGATGCTGTTTCATAGCCAAGTTTTTGATAAAAACCTTCTGCATGGGTTTGTCCATGTAACTTAACTTTTTCTAATCCTTTTTCTTTCGCAATATTTTCTAATCCTTGAACAATCACTTTTCCAATCCCGAGTTTTCGGTACGATTTTAAAATACAAATACGTTCTAACTTTCCACCCCCTTCAACAACTCTTACACGCCCTGTGCCAACCGCTTCACCTTCGTGATAAACAAGAATATGTTCACAATTACCATTTAATTGATCATACTCATCAAACTCATCTTCCAAAGGAACACCTTGTTCTTTTACAAACACTTCTTCTCTAATTTTAAAGGCTTGCTGTAATTCCTCTTCATTCGTAATTTGTTTATATTCCATATCACACTTTCCCCTCATCTTTTTTTAAAAACTATATCATGTTTATATAATTTATTGAATTAGTTTTCAAAAATATTTTACGTTTATCATTTCGCTTTATATTTAATCGTATATAGGTAAAACGGTTCGTACATAATATAGGAAGAAAATAAAAAAGGTGGTTTTTTATGGGAGATGCATTCGAGCGATTACAGACCTTAATGGGTGATACAATGCAAATTCTCGACCATATGATTGTTGATGAAAAACATCAAGCCCTACTTTCATCAATTAAAGATGGCTTACAAGAACAATACCGACAAGCAGAACAAGTTTCTTATTTACGAGGCAATGAACGTTTAAACTCGACGCTTGCTATTACACAAAACTTAAATCAAATTAATCAAAATGTTCACCAATTAGAACAAAATTTACTTGCTGACTATAAAGTCTCGACTGATGATAATATTGAAGCTTATGAACAATTCGCCTATGAAAATCAACTCGAACAAGAAGAAGCATACCACGATAAAATTGACTATTTAAGTGCAGTGAAAATTAGAAAAAACATTAACAGAATGAACGGCATTTTACTCAGCATTAATCCTTAAACTAATTTTGAGAGGAGTTTAGCGATGGCCTTTGTTATTACATCACCATGTATCGGTGAAAAAGCTGCTGACTGTGTCGATGTATGTCCCGTTGATTGTATTGCAGAAGGAGAAGATCAATTTTTTATTGACCCTGACATTTGTATAGACTGCGGAGCATGTGAAGCCGTATGTCCTGTGCAAGCGATTTATTATGAAGAAGATGTACCACCGGAAGAATTAAAATATCTTCAAAAAGCGATTGAGTTTTATAAAACATATGAAGGGGAAACTAATTAGTTAAAACATCACATAATGAGGTTGATGTTTTATTTTATTATGAAAAAAGGAATGTAAGATAAGGCCCCTTGTTTGAAAGTCCAATCATTATTTGCGTGAGATAGCGTCTATTGGACATTTCTTGCTCTTTTTCTTCACAAAATGTCTGTGAGATGGCTTCTCGTGGACAGTTCATTCCTCTTTTCTTCCTAAAATGTCCACGAGACCCTTTCTCGGGGACAGTTTGAACCGTTTTTCTCCCTAAAATGTCCACGAGACCCTTTCTCGGGGACAGTTTGAACCGTTTTTCTCCCTAAAATGTCCACGAGACCCTTTCTCGAGGACAGTTCATTCCTCTTTTCTTCCTGAAATGTCCACGAGACGGCCCCTATGGACATTTCAATATCTTTTTTTCCATAAAATGTCATCGAGAACGCTTCTATCAAACATTTCTTACTCCTGTGACATCTACCAAAAGTTCGTTCATATCAAAAATGAACAAACTTTCTCCAATGTATAACCTTGAAGGAAGTAATACAAGGGTCCTCCACATACTTAAGAAGAAAACAGCCGCTTTTTCTTCCAACCGCCCCACTGAAAATATGAAAAAGCAAAAATACTACTGATCAAAAAACTAATCCCGATCCCAACCGGAATACCGTTCGCACCCATAATACTAGAACAAAAATATGCTAACGGATAGCGTAACACCCAAAATGAAATGATGTTTAAAATCAATACTTGGTACATTGCCCCTGAGCCTCTAACAATCCCATTTAAAATAAAGTTCAACCCAATAAACGGATAAAAGTAGGTAATAATTTTTAAATAATCGGTTCCGTACTGAATCGCCTCTGTCTCATTTAAGAATAGTTTCGTCAACATATTCGCTAAAACAAATACAACCGTTGCAACAATAATCATGATGACAAAATTATAAATCGTTCCGTAAATCGCAATTTGTCGTACACGATCCCAACGATTCACAGCAATATTTTGCCCCGCCATCGCATTTACAGCTGTTCCAAGGGCCATTGCAGGAAGGATTATTAAACTATCAATTCTTTGTGAAGCACCATAACCTGCAACAACCGCTCCACCGAAGGAATTTACAACCGATAAAATCGCCATCACTCCCGCATGAATTACCATCATTTGTAACCCAGCAGGAATTCCTAATTTAAAGATGAGCCAAACCTCTTCTTTTTTCGGTAATTTTGGTACTGTAAATGGGATGACTTTTTTACGTAACGTATAAATGAAAGCTAATAAAAAGGCAGTTCCTTGAGATACTATTGTAGCCCAAGCAGCACCAGCAATTCCCCAGTTAAATAACGCTATAAAAATTGGGGCTAAAATTGTATTTAACACTACAGCAATAAACACAAAACGAAGAGGTGTTTTACTATCCCCTAACGAACGTAACGCCGTCCCAATAAAGTTATACCCCATCAATAGTATTATTCCGAGAAAGTTAATTTGTAAATATGTACTTGCTGCATCAAGCATTTCGGGAGGTGTATTTAAAAAGCTTAATATATTTTTAGAAAATAAAAATCCGAACAATCCTAGTAATACTGAAAAGATTGATAGAATAACAACAAAGGCATTTACATAATTAACTAGCCCTTGATTGTCATCCCTTCCCTTTAATTGAGACAAAATTGTTAACGTCGCATTATTTATCCCAATTAAAAACGCAAGTACGGTTACGATAATCGTTGCGGCAATTGTCACCGCTCCTAGAGCTTCATCTCCAATTAAATTCCCAACCCATAAACTATCGATAAATTGATAGGATACTTGTAATAAATTTGTAAGTATAATCGGTCCAGCAAAAACAATCATCTGCCTCCGAATTGATCCTTTAGTAAAGTCATGTTGTGCCAAACTAATTTACAGCTCCTTTTTCAAAAATCATAAAACCCACGATATATTTCAACTCGTTTTTAAGTTTAGCATACAAATATTAATAAAGAACTTTTTTAGCTTGATAGTGCTTAACTCCTTTTTTACGTAATATTTCTAATTAAATATGCGTCATTTTTTCGACATTTCTGTGACATAATATATAGTTTGTAAAAGCAGAAAGATAACGCTCCAAAAGTTAAGGCAAGAATTATTGTTGAAGGGCCAATGCACCAATTACAGCTGAAGCTGACGAATACTTGAATAATCTAGGCTTTGTTATTTTACCGGACGTCTTATCAAATGCTGGTGGCGTTATCGTTTCTTACTTAGAATGGTTACAAGGACGAGAAACACAGTTTTATAGTGAAGAAGAAGTCTTTAAACAATTATTTGAAAAAATGCAAGCTACCTTTGATCGTGTTTACCCTCAATACTTTAATGACAAATATTCTTTACGTGAGCAGTGCTATATTCAAGCAGTTAAAAAGTTATGTTCGACTTTATACCGTCAAGGGAAACTGTATTAATCTTTAAAAAGCTGGGACAACAAACTGTCCCAGCTTTTTTATGCTAAATTTTCCCTCTCACTACGTAGTGCAATAGCTCTTTCCGGAAAGTCGGTTATAATAGCTTCCACATTTAAATTAAGTAATTGAATAATTTCATTCGGGTCATTTACTGTCCAAACGCGAATTTTTTCATATAAATTTTGCCAATGATTTTGATAATTTTCATTTAATTTTTCTCTTATATATTGCGTAATTTCCTTAGGCAAATCAATTTGCGGATGATTCATTAGGTGATTAATTTGCTGAAAGAGATTTTTATTTGGTATTAAAATATGTTTATGAAGGTGAAGTGCTTCTAAACCTAAAGTACGTAAATGGTCTTCAGGTAGAGTAATCCCTTCATTCAACAACCAAGCAATTTTTGCATCTGTCTCGATTTCTTTTATCCTTAATAAGGTTGGTAGATGAAAAGATGAATAAATAATCTTTTTATCACTCGCATACTGTTTCACAAGTTTCAACACTTTCTCTTCAATTCCATTATAAGGAATCACATATGTTTTTAACTCTATATTTAATTCGATGTCATATGAACTTATTAGTTCAAGCACTTCTTGTAACGTCGGAACTTTTTCCTTATCCCAGCTTTCTTCATACTTTTCAAAGTGATTAAACACGCTTCCTGCACTTGCTTCTTTAATTTCAGCTAATGTTAAATCTTTTATCCAACCGCTCCTATTTGTTGTCCGGTCTAAAGTTTCATCATGAATGACAACAACTTCTCCATCCTTCGTTAAATGCACATCCAATTCT
Organism: Pallidibacillus pasinlerensis; assembly: GCF_009996845.1. Lineage (GTDB taxonomy): Bacteria > Bacillota > Bacilli > Bacillales > Caldibacillaceae > Pallidibacillus > Pallidibacillus pasinlerensis. Next base: position 11,446 of record NZ_JAACYS010000060.1, read on the forward strand.
ATGCCATCCACACCGTGTTCGATTGCCTTTTTAAAGCTTAATAATGTATTTTCTGGGTATGTTCCTTTCGCCCCACGATGACCGTAAATCTTTGTCATGCAATCCTCTCCTTAAAGACACATAAACTTATTCCGTTTACATTTATCCCATTATTCTAAGTATATATGTTCATTAAAACATCAAATGATGAATACACATAGTTATTTTTTTCATTTTTATATAAACTTTACAATTCCTTAATTTGTATGAAAAATTTTCAGTGTTTTCGTTACTTCAAATTCAATACGTACTACTCCCTCCTTTCTTTCACTTCTATAATTCCCTGGATTAAATACTGTTTATAAATATTAAAACTGTCAATAATTGTGATAACTAATTTGTTCGGAGGTGATGAAAGTATGAACACAAATACATATTATTTCGAATTAGCATCCCTTGTATATGAACATTTCGGCATCGATCTTTATCAAAAAGTATATTACGGTAAGTATTTTTTAACGGTGCAAGATTATTTAATTGGTGTAAGTATTACCGATCGGATAAAAAACATTTTAGCGCTTTTACGTACACTACCAAATGAACAAGAGGTGATGCATTTTATTGAAGCAGCCATCCGCAGAATTATTCAAGATACGCTTGAAAACCCACAAACATATGACTCCTTTTATAATACTCGGTTAAAAGTAGTTTAAATCTAAAAAAATTTTATTTTTTATTAACCCTTTTTCAATTTTTCCTTCATAACAAAGATGAAAGGAAGGAGGTGTAAGGATATGGCAACAGCGATTCATTATGATACAAATATTCGTTTAATTTTTGAAGCTGGTGTTGACAACGAGGGAAATCCTATTTTCAAAAGAAAAAATTACAATAACGTGAAGACAACAAGTAGTACAGCAGAAATTTTTCAAGCAGCTAAAGCAATTGAAAGCCTTTGTCAACTACCGCTAGTTAAAATTGAACGAGACGACAAAACGGAAATCGTTGAATAATCCATTCATTAATTAAAAATTTAGGAGGTGAATACATTGGATACAACTTTAGAATTAGTGTTTCTCGATTCAGATGGTAAAACAGTCCGCCTATCCGTAAATGATCCGAAAGAAGATTTAAATGCTGAGACAATTAAAGATGCCATGGAACAAATAATTGCCGCTAATATTTTTGAAACATCATCAGGAGCATCTTTAGTTTCAGTTAAAGAAGCTCGTAAAGTACAACGGGCGGTAGAAGTTTTTGAATTAGAATAATTTCTAATAAAAATAGTTTAATAGTTTAATTGAGGCTGTTTCCAAAAGGGTGACCGTTTATGGGACAGCCTCTTCTAGTATAGGAGGGAAGGAAATGTCCGAGCTTTACGCTTTGATTGGTGAACTTGGTTTTCCAATTGTCGTTACCTTAATTTTACTTTATCGGGTAGAAGCGAAATTGGACCAAGTGATCCAATCCATCGACAAACTGCCGGAAAAATTAACAAAAGCTTAATCTATTAACCTATGAATTCCTAACAACAATTAACAAAAAATAGATTGTATTCTTAAAAGGAACAAAAATTGATTTGATAATCTAGTAATTTTTACACCCTTGTCCATTTCCCCCTTTCTACCTTCTCATAGTATATAGAAAGAAGATAAAGGAGGGATATGCATGGGGAAAAAAAGACGCTACGGTAACAGAGAAAGTGGCACTTTACTATTTGGAGGTAAAGAGCCGAAAGGAAAGACTCCGTTAACTGGAGAGAGTAAAAAGAGAAAGAAAAAGAATAAAAAGAACACTCAATAAAGTAACAAAGAGTAAGGGACTATCCTAATTGATAGTCCCTCCTTTCTTTTATTAAATCAACAATCGACCGATGAGAACACCATTGAACCAATAAATAAGCGGTTGAAATCCCCAACGCTGAAATTTTTGCAAACTCTCTTCATTGTCCAAACTTACATAACCTAAAATGCCATAAATATTGTTTTCTAATGCATATTCAACCATTTTAGGCAATAACTGACTTGCAATGCCTTTCCCTTGATATTCCTCATCGAGCACAACATAATCAACATAAGCAAAACCATTTATAATCCATCGATACGAAATATAACCAATAACTCGATTCTCATCATTACAAATGACTAAAACTGAATCAGCCGTATTTAAAATTTGTCTCGTTCGTTCACGAGTTGTTTCGAAATTATTTATTGTAATATCTATTAAACGGCGATCGTCTCTAGCAGGCCTACGCTTCCGAATATACATCTTCCACCTCCAAAATATTTGCCTGCTATTAACATATGATTATTTCAAAATAACTCTTGTACTAGTATCCTATTAATTTTCACAACAAAAATAATAGGAGCTAACTTTTGTCAGCTCCCAAACTCTATTATGTACTCTTCTTCTCATAACGATAAAACGTGCCATTCGTCCTACATAATAAATCCCCATTTTCATTTCGCACATCACATTCAATAAAACAAACTTTATAACCATCTTTAATATATCGAGCCGTGGCAACCAACTTTCCCGTTGATACCGCTTTAAAATAGGACGTTTTCAATTCTAACGTCACATATTGAACATTTTTAAAGTAAAAATTCAAATGCCCCATCGCCGTATCCGCAATAAACGTTAAAATACCGCCATGAACTATACCAGATGGGTTAAACATTAAATCCGTAACCGGTGCAGAAACGGTACAAGATCTCGCATCATCATCATAATCAAACTCAAATTGAAACATTTTAAACATAAAAATACTTTCTGGTTTTAAATCGTAGGAGTCATAAGCATACTCTGCTTGCTTTAGAAACTGTTGTTTTTCCAAAAAATTCACCTACCAAAGTTAGTTTTCTATAATCATAACATAATAGACGAAATGTTAAAAAATTTTCCATTTCAAGAAACAAAACAATTTCAAGAAACAAAACATAACATTATTAAACAGAAGAATTTACCCTATTTATATTGACGGTTTAAAAGAAGAACTGTTATAACAATAAAACTCTGCAAAGTTATGCAAAGTTTTTTCTTAAAAAATTTTACCAGGATTTAAAATTCGATTCGGATCTAACACATCTTTTATCTTTTTCATGTAATCAAAGGCCGCACCATGTTCTAACCGTTGAAATTGTTTTTTGCCAAGTCCAACACCATGCTCCCCTGTACAAGTCCCTCTTCTTGAAATTGCATACTCGACAAGTTCTTTATTTAATTGTTTCGTTCTTGCAATTTCCTCTGCATTATTCGTATCAATCATGAGTGTAACATGGAAATTCCCATCCCCTACATGACCGGCAATTCCTCCTGGGATGCCACTTTTAAATAGTGCCTTCCTAGCATGATAAATAGCGCCGGCTAATTCGGATATTGGTACACATACATCCGTTGCCATCAATTTTCTTCCCCGATACGTATGGATAAAAGCATAAGCCATATTGTGACGCACTTTCCAAAGTTGATTCCGCTTCGCATGATCTGTTTCATAAATAAAATCACGACAGTTGTGATCATCTAGAATTTGTTTTGTTAAACGAACATCTTCCATTAATCCAGATTGATTTCCATGAAACTCAAATAGTAACGTCGGCTTTACTGGAAAATCCGTTTGGCTATGTTCATTCACAACATGCATCGTTTGTTCATCAACTAACTCTGCACGGGCAACAGGAATCCCTGCTTGCCTTACATCAACTACTGCATTAACGGCATCATCAACGGTTTGAAATACTGCTCGGGCAGCCATTACATATTCCGGCAAACCATGGACTTTCAAAGTTAACTCTGTAAAACAACCTAACGTTCCTTCTGACCCGATAAAAAGACTCGTTAAATTATAGCCAGATGATGATTTCGCAGCCATATTTCCCGTATGTATAATCGTTCCATCAGCTAACACGACTTCCAAATCTTGTACTTGATTCCGCATCGTGCCGTATTTAACCGTTGTCGTCCCACTTGCACCTGTAGCTGCCATACCTCCTAAAGTTGCATCCGCGCCTGGATCAACGGGAAAAAATAGTCCATATCCCTTTAACGCTTCATTTAACTGAGTTCGCGTTACACCTGGTTGCACAACAACTAACAAATCTTTTTCCCGAATATCGATGATTTCATTCATTAAAGTGAAATCTAAGGAAATTCCTCCTTTAACTGGAATGACATGGCCTTCTAAACTGGATCCAATTCCAAATGGAATGACAGGACATTTATATTTTTGTGCTAGTTTCATAATTTTACTTACTTCTTCTGCTGTTTTCGGAAAAACAACGACATCTGGTAAATTCGGAGTATGATAGGATTCGTCTTTAGAATGTTGTTCTAATATCGTATCGTTTTGACTAACTCGCTCAGCGTCTATCGTTTCTTTTAATTCCTCAACTAGACTTCTTACATCGATTGTCTGCAACTAACACCACCCCTTATAAAGAAAAATCAGAAAATTATTTTTTTGTTTATTATATTATACTTTTATAATTCACCGCTAGCTTTTTATAGAAAAACAAAAAGGTTCGCCCACTTTTTACGTTCTTATAAGAGCAAACCAATTAATTAAAATTTTTATTAGATTTTTTTATACAAAAATAAATCATCTACATATTTTCCATTAATAAAAAATTCATCGACAAGTCGACCTTGTTCAACAAATCCATTTTTCTTATAAAATGAGATTGCAGTAGGATTCGTATCCAATACTCTTACGGTAATTTTTCTGATTCCATTTGTCCTTGCCCAAGATTCAATAAAATTCATTAATGCTTTACCAACACCCTTTCTTTGAAAATCAGGGTGGATACCGATATCTAATTCTAGTACATGACGATTCGTTTCTAGCGGTGTTGGATGACGGAAACCGATATATCCGGCGACTGAACCGGCAATCTCGGCAACAAATTGACTGCCTTCAGCATGATTGTTACCATACTCCTCTACACTTTCATAATAAATAGAGGATGGTGTATTCGTTTCATTCCATATAAGATGGTCTATTGTCATGAGTTGTTGGAAATCCGCCTTTTTTGAAGGTCGAATTTTTACGTAATCTTCCATTTGATTCCTCACTATTTTCTAACTAATACGTTTCATAGCCATGTTGTTCAAGGACTGTTCTAGCCTTTATGCGATGTTCTTCTGTCTGCAAGGTAACTTGTAAGACCCCTAGTAACCCTTCTCTTGCCTCAATAATATTAATATTCGTAATGCTAATTTCATTTTCTGCTAAAATCGTTGCAATTTTTGCAATCGCACCAGGTTGATCGACAATATCAACAAACAAATCGTAGTAAGATGGAATTGCACCTTTTGCCCGAACTGGCATCGTATCTCGAAAGTCCTTTGCTTCTTGAAAATAACGGGCAATCGCTTTTCCATTTTCATCCGATTCGAGAATACTTTTTACATTGCGCATTTCCATAATCCAATCATCAAGCAAGTCCAATAAGTTATCCCGATTTTGTTTGACAATATCTTTCCACATTCTCGGACTACTTGATGCAATTCTCGTAATGTCACGAAAACCGCCTGCAGCTAACATCGAGATAAAAGGATTTTGATCCGAATGTTTTTTCACCTGTTTTACTAGGGATGCTGCAATAACATGTGGGAAATGGCTTACGGCTCCAGTTATATAATCATGTTCTTCCGCATCTAAAACGAGAAATTTTGAGTTTGTTCCTTTTAGCATTTTTTTTAATTCTTCAATTTTCTCATAAGGTGTTGTAGTTTGTGGAGTTAAACAATAGAAGGCATTTTCAAATAGGTGAGCTTTTGCACTTTCTACTCCTGTTTTATGTGACCCAGCCATCGGATGACCACCAATAAATGTTACATCCCCATTCCATAATTCATTCGCTAGTTTCATGATGTCTCGTTTTGTACTACCAACATCTGTAATAATTACTTTCTCTTTTAACTTATAACTTGCAAGTATTTTCATTATCTTTTTCGTTTCTTCAACGGGCGACGCTAAAATAATTAAATCCGCCTTTTCAGCCGGTTCTTCTAAATCTCTTACTGCTTCATCTATCACTTGTAACGATACCGCTTTTTCAACTTGTTCAAAATTAATATCGAACCCGTAAATAAAACAATCATGTTCTTTCCGTATGGCTAAGGCTATGGAGCCTCCGATTAAGCCTGTACCAACGAGCAATACAGTTTTCTTCATGACTATAAACCTACCTTTTGCTGTATAGGAAAATTCCGGTTACTTAATGAATGGTACTCGTAAATGACGGTGAAAGGCGTTTACCTTTCACCGCTTTTATTCATTATGATAATTTTTTAGAGAATGCTTGAACTTCATCCATGAATTCATTGAATTGTGGAATGTTCATTTGTTGTAATGAATCAGATAAAGCAACTGCTGGGTCTGGGTGAACTTCTGCCATAATTACATCGGCACCGATTGCTAAAGCTGCTTTTGCTGCTGGTAATAATAAGTCTCTACGACCTGTTGAATGCGTTACGTCAACCGCAACTGGTAAATGCGTTTCTTTTTTCAAAATAGGAACAGCTGAAATATCTAACGTATTTCTTGTTGCGCGCTCGTACGTGCGAATACCACGCTCACATAGGATGATTTGGTCATTTCCTCTTGAAATAATGTATTCCGCTGCATTGATGAATTCAGAAATTGTTGCGGATAAACCACGTTTTAATAATACCGGCTTATTAACAGATCCAACTGTTTTTAATAGGTCGAAGTTTTGCATGTTTCTCGCACCGATTTGAATGACGTCAACGTATTCTAACGCAAGTTCAACATCAGAAGGTGTCATAATTTCACTAACGACAGACATATCTAATTCATCAGCAACTTCGCGTAAAATCTTTAATCCTTCTAAACCTAAACCTTGGAAATCGTATGGTGATGTACGTGGTTTGAAGGCTCCACCACGAAGTAATTTCAAACCTCTTTCCTTCATCGCAAGGGCAACCGCTCTTGTTTGTTCGTAACTTTCAACGGCACATGGTCCCATAATGTAGTATTGGTTACCATCACCAATTGTTTGACCGTTAACATTCACGATTGTATTTTCAGGATGCGCTTTTCTTGAAACAAGTAATGTTTTTTCGTAATCTTCTTCTTGCAATTCTAAGCTTGCTTTGAAAATCTCTTTGAAAATATGTTTAATTGTGGACGGTTCAAATGGGCCATCATGTTTTTGTAAAATTAAATCTAAGGATTGACGTTCACGAACTGGGTCAAAACGTGTAACACCTTGTTTTTTCTTTTCATTTCCGATTTGCAGTACAATTTCAGCCCGCTTGTTTAATAAATCTAGAATTTGTAAGTTAATTTCATCCACTTGATCACGTAACTTTGCTAATTGGCTATCTGTCATTTTCAATTCCCTCCATCTTTTTATAAAAATAAATTAAAAAGTCCCTACTGGTTAAACCAGTAGGGACGAATTTATCGCGGTACCACCCTAATTGTAGGCAAAAATAAGCCTACCACTCAATTGAATAACGGTTTATCACCGTCTTTTTCTTACAAAAACTGAATATATAGAAATTTCGTAAGAAAAAGATGCTCGAGGAATGTAATTCATGCTTATCTATGCGCTGATTTGCACCGACCATCAGCTCTCTTAAGCAGTGAGATAAGACACTACTTCGTTCCCTTCTTCGCATATCGTAGATTAAATTTTTATTTTTTAGTTATTGTTTTGAATTATAAACCGATTATGTGAATGAGTCAACAGTTTTTATTGCTTTATTTAAATAAATTTTCGAAAAAAAGACTATTTTCGCTGTTTACTAAGTCTGAAGCACAAAATTCCCTACTTAACAAACAATATATGTTATTAAAAAAAGACTGTCATCAAGTTAAAAACTTCAGACAGTCCTGTAATTTACAATGCCTCACTTACATTTTAATAAAAACGTTTATAGCTATCAAAATGTTTACTCCAATAAGAGTTATTTAAGTTAACAATTCGAACTCCACTACTAGTCGCGGAAATAAATTCATTATTTCCTATGTAAATTCCCATGTGAGAAATACCTTTCTTATATGTATCTTTAAAGAAGACAAGATCACCAACTTGAGGTGTTGTAACATAGTATGAACGGTCAAAGTATCCTTCTGCACTATAGCGTTTAATGTCCATACCTGCATTTTTATAAACATAGTAAATGTATCCACTACAATCAAAACCAGACGGCGTAGTACCACCCCAAACATATGGTACACCGTTAAAACTTTTAGCTAATTCAATTAGTTTATTCACATCATAACTAGCACCTGTATTTTCATTCGGTGTATTATTAGATGTTGTATTTGAATTAGAGGATCCACTATCCGTGGATTTACCACCGACAACGTTTAATTTTTGACCAACATAAATAGTATCAGAAGATAAATTATTCCATTTCCGTAAGTCTGCAATTGAAACCCCTAATGTGTTTGAAATTTTCCATACAGAGTCCCCTGCACGAACGGTATACGTTGTAGTATTAGCATTATTGTTGTTATTGTTGCTCGTGTTAGTGTTATTATTTTTGTTTCCATTGTTGTTATTGCTATTATTGTTTTTATTCTTGGATGAATCTTGATTTGCTGGGACTTGCGCATTCTTCTTAACGACTAAAACGTCACCAGGATAAATTAACGTCGTTTGCAATTTATTTAAATCCATTAATTCCTTTACAGTAATACCGTGCTTATATGCGATGCCGCTTAATGTATCACCTTTTTTAACGGTATACGTAGCTGCATTTGAATTTGACTCTTGCTTCTGATTTTCTTGTTTTGCATTATTTGACGTGTTGTTTTTATTTGACGTATTGTTATTTGTATTCGTCTTTTCGTTTGAGCCTGTCTCTTTTACAACTAACACATCACCTGGGTAAATTAACGAAGATGTTAAATTATTCCATTCCATTAAATTTTTTACAGTAATTTTATGCTTTACTGCAATCGCACTCAGCGTATCACCCTTTTTGACCGTATAAGTTGAAGTTGTTGTAGAAGGCTGAGCATTCACATTGTTATTTGATTTATTGTTATTATTTGAATCTACTTTTGTAGCACTTGTTTGTAAAACTTGATTTGGAAAAATAAGATCAGATGATAGATTATTAATTTTTTTCAATTCAGAGACAGTCGTATTATGTCGTTGAGCAATTGACCATAACGAATCTCCAGGTTGTACCTTATACGATGCCGCTTCAGCTTCATTACCTAATAGTAACAAAGTTGCAAATGCTGCACTTGCCGTTACCGTAGCCTTTACTTTTTTACTAGTCATTGTGGTACCTCCTATTTCTTAGAAAACTGTCGTTCTAGTTCAGAATAATTAGTTCTATTATAATATAAAATAGAATTTTTGGTAGATTAATAGGGAAA
>NZ_JAACYS010000061.1 GCF_009996845.1 Pallidibacillus pasinlerensis
TTTAAATTGTAATATTTTATTGTTTACCCTCTTCTTTTTCCCAACGCTCAATTTCAGCACGAACTCTTGGTGCAACTTCTTTTCCTAACAATTCAATGGAACGCATTACATCTTCATGAGGCATTGAACCGACCGGAACATGAAGCATGAACCGTTCAATACCAACATTTTTACGGAGGAAAATAATTTTTTCAGCTACCGTTTCCGGATCACCACAGTATAGTGCTCCTTCTAAGCTACGGGCATGATCAAAGGTTTCCTTCGTATACGGCGCCCAACCACGTTCTCTTCCTAAAACATTCATCGCATATTGCGTTGGTGGGAAAAATTTCTCAACGGCTTCTTCTGTCGTATCTGCGACAAAACCATGGGAGTGGGAAGCAACTGTTAATTTTGACACATCATGGCCGGATTCCTTTGCTGCCTGCTTATATAATTGAACAAGAAGAGCAAAATGTAAAGGACTTCCACCTATTATAGCTAATACTAAAGGTAGACCGCGAATACCTGCTTTTGCTACTGATTGTGGCGTACCACCACTAGCAATCCAAATTGGAAGTTTACCTTTTTCCGGTCTTGGATATACACCACGATTTTGAATTGCAGGACGATGTTTTCCTTGCCAATTCACAATCTCGTTCTCGTTAATTTGTAAAAGAAGTTCTAACTTTTCATCGAACAATTCATTATAGTCTTTTAAATCATAACCAAATAGCGGAAACGATTCAATGAACGAACCTCTTCCAGCCATAATCTCAGCTCGACCGTTAGAAATCGCATCAATTGTAGCAAAGTCTTGATAAACACGGACCGGATCATCAGAAGATAAAACAGTAACCGCACTTGTCAATTGGATACGTTTTGTTTTTGATGCTGCCGCTGCTAAAATAATTGCCGGTGCTGAAGCTGCATAATCTTTTCGGTGATGCTCTCCTACCCCAAATACATCTAAGCCAACTTCATCAGCTAAAACAATTTCTTCAACAACTTCACGAATTCGTTCAGCATGACTAATTGTTTTTCCTGTTTTCACATCTGGAGTCGTTTCAACAAAAGTCGTAACACCAATTTCCATATTTATTCCTCCAAACATTAACCAATTATTTCTATTTCGTTTTATACGATATCGAACAATCTACCTATAAGTCAATACATTCAATCTGTCTTTTTTAACATAATCTAAATACTTACAAAATAGGAAAGGGACTGACTTTTTTCGACAGTCCCTGCACATAACTTGTATTTAAAACTCTGGCAAATTATCTAAATTATTATCTTTAATTCCATCTGGTTCACTGCGAATAATCTCCCGGCCATATTTATGAAAAACATCGATATTTGCTAATTTCCCCGCTTTCGCCTCATCCAAGGCTGTTATGTAGTCTAATTCTCGACCCGTATTCGTTTTAAAGGCAATCAAATCCCCATCATCATTTTTTCGAACAGCAACAATTTCTTCTTTACCGTATTCAACATATTGATTGGTTTGAAAATTTCCCGCTTGACTTTGCGCTTTATATTGTTCATAAATAGCTTCAAAATCCTTTTCTGTCACGTTTTTCACCCCAAAACGTTAATCTTCAATTAAATATTCATGTCCTTGTAGTGAAATAATTTTATTCCGTTCGCTGGTATGGGAAAGTTCTTCCGTATAAACCGGAACTTGTATATCCGCTTGCGCATATCGTTCTACAAGCTCCTCTAAGTCTTCTTCTTGATTATGCTGGTTGTCCTTATTTCGTTCATCTTGCATTTTCGTCCTCCTAATGTAGTAAGACTATTTAAATTCGTATTCACTTGCAAACTTTCTTCGCATCGCTGTAATATCTGTATTACTAAAAATCCTCGTCCCACGCCCACCGTTTGCCATTGCTAGCCAAAACTTCGCTTCATTGTAAGACATGCCAAAATTCATATTTAGTGCTTTCACTTCTTCAATATTTGTTCCTGCAACTGTAAATGAATTATTTACATGTTGTTTTTCATCTTTCATATGAAACACCTCAATCTTAGATTGTGCAATTCCAATCATTTTAATCGTAATATTCTAAGTTATAATTGAGATGATTTATTTGCAATGTGAAATTATCCTTTTCATCAGAATAGTATGTTATCGTATGTATATGGATACCAGAGGATGCAGTTCTTTATTTTGACATTATAAAAGGAGTCCACTTTTTCCCTTACGGATGGTTTTATATTACGAAAGCATATTACGTCATGGCACCGGTAATGTCAGTCACAATCTTTTTTTAGGATTGTACCTTAAAGGGGAGAAATTATGGTTAATTCCGTTAGCGATTGTATGCCTTTTACTCTTACTAATTTTTTGACTTTTTCTTGATTATAAAAAGAAAACTAAATTTGCATCATAAAAAAACTTCCATAAAAATGGAAGTCTTTTTTCGCCCTATTTTTGCACCAATTTTGTTACATCTGTAATAAGCTGTTCCACCGCTTCTTCCTTCGTCGCCCAAGAGGTAACAAAACGGATGACCGTACGATTTTTATCAACTTTTTCCCATATTTCAAAGGCGTAATTTTTTTGCAACTCGGCAACTTGTTCATTTGTAAAAATAGGGAAAATTTGATTAGTTGGTGATTCGGCTAAAAACGGTACATTGATTTCCTTCAAACCTTCAGCTAATTTTTCCGCCATTTGGTTTGCATGTTCCGCCAATTGAAAGAAAAGATTGTCCTTAAACAACTCAACAAACTGAATTCCGAGCAGTCTTCCTTTTGCTAAAAGTGCACCCTTTTGCTTAATAAAATAACGAAAATCACTTTTTAATGTATCATTACAAATGACTAGCGCTTCACCAATTAAAGCGCCATTTTTCGTACCACCAATGTAAAAAGCATCAAACAAATCAGGTAGATTAGTTAATTTTAAGTCATTTTCCTTAGAACACAAGGCAGAGCCTATACGTGCACCGTCCATATAAAAAATTAAATCATTCTCCTTACAAAATTCACTTAAACTAACGAGTTCGTCTTTTTTATAAATTGTCCCTAATTCAGTGGAATTGGATATGTAAACAAGCTTTGGTTTTACCATATGTTCATCCGTGTGAATATCTAAAATTTCTTGAATCAATTCTGGTGTTAGCTTTCCATCCTTTGTACTCACCGTTAACACTTTATGACCGGTTGCTTCTATAGCTCCAGTTTCATGGACGTTAATATGACCACTGTCTGCCGAAATCACTGCTTCATGTGGTCGCAAAAAAGAAGAACTGGCGATTAAATTTGTTTGCGTTCCGCCTGGAATTAAGTGCACATCCACATTTTGCCTTCCAATATGACTTTTTATAAGTTCAATCGCCTTTTGTGTAAATTGGTCTTCCCCATAACCGGATTCTTGAACCAAGTTTGTTTCAACTAATGCTTGTAATATATTTGGATGGGCACCTTCACTATAATCATTTTTAAAACTATACATCGTGTTTCCCCCAAATTTTTTCTCTAATTATAGCATGTATAGATTGATCTTTACGCGATTGTTGACTTATTAAATTAAGCAAATACCTTTATTTAAACCAACCCTTTTCGCGAAATCGTTTAATTGCTTCAATTCGATTCGTTACTTGAAGTTTATCAAGAATCGTTGAAACATAGTTACGAACAGTACCAGTAGTAATAAACAATTCTTTCGCAATTTCTTTTGTTGTTTTCCCTTCAGCAATGAGTTTAATCACTTGTTCTTCCCGTTCTGTTAACGGATTCGGTTCTTCATCATATGCCTTTTCAATTAATTCAGGATCATATACTTTTCGCCCATCCATAATTAAACGTATAGAACGCACCAATTCTTCACTCGGACTATCTTTTAACAAATATCCATTTACCTTCGCCTTCGTTGCTCGTTCAAAATAACCGACGCGAGCAAAGGTTGTTAAAATAATTACTTTACATGGATGATCCTTTAACTTTTCCGCTGCATCCAATCCGCTCATCACTGGCATTTCAATATCCATAATACAAACATCAGGACTTTTTTCATAAACAAGTTGTAATACCTCTTCACCATTTTTAGCCATTCCGACAACTTCCATATCCTCTTCTAAATCGAGCAATGCTCCGAGTGCACCGAGTAACATCCCTTGATCTTCGGCCAAAACAATCCGTATCATCATTCTCCCCCTCTAATTAGTGAACAATTGGGACAATAAAACTTAGTGTCGTTCCGTTATTTGTATCAATTTGGAGATGACCGTTTACAAATTCCAATCGCTCCTGCATTCCCCTAATACCATTCCCATCACTTAGTCTCAAATTATCTCCAATTCCAACCCCATTATCTTTAACACTTATTTTCACTTCACCCTTTACCTGCTCAATAATAATCTCACAGTGAGTTGCTTGACTATGTTTCACTATATTTGTAATTGCCTCTTTTAAACACATACTCAATACATGTTCTGTAAAAATAGGTACTTCTTGCAATTCTGGATTTCCAATAACTTTATATTCAATTTCCGCTACCTCTAACATATGCTTAATGCGGACGATTTCCTCTTTTACTCGTGTTCTTTTCATCATCGATACAAGATCACGTACTTCATTTAAAGCTGTTTTCGCTGTTAAATTTATATCTCGTATTTCTTTTTTTGCTCGGTCTAGATCTTTGGCAACAATTTTTTCTGCTAAATCACTTTTTAATCGAATTAAGGAAAGCTTTTGTCCAAGGGTATCATGTAAATCGCGAGCAATCCGTTCCCGTTCTTGGATAATCACGAGTTGAGCAATTTTTTTATTCGCATCTGCCAATTGATGTTCTAGTTGCATTCGTTTATTTCGGTTGTACATGGAAATTGGTAGTAATATCACACCAACGACAGTAATGATGATAAACGGTAATTGGGTTAAAAAGATTTCCGTTTGAATAAAAAATCCAAATAAAACGGATGTAATTGTTGTTACTAAGTGAACAACATATAAAGAGATAAAACCTGCTTTATTTTGCACATTACCGATAAAAAAGGCTAAAAAGAGTGAAAAATAAACATAGCCGAAATATAAAGTCATCCCGACATTAATAACCATTTCGATGGCAATGGACACATAAACGGTCCAGCCCTTTTTAATAAAATTCAGTTGAAATGCCGCAAAAAACAATAATATGGCGATAATACCGAAAACAATTTCAATTGGTGTAGAATTTATAATAATAAAATAGAATGGCAAAAGACAAAATACGACCCAAATAAATATACTTAAACCCGTATTTTTCGGTATTAACTGATATCCAATTTGCATGCAATCTCCTCGTTCCCAGGTTACTTTCCGTAAAGTATAAAAAAATTTTCATTGGCTAGCAAGTATAATCTAAAATGTTGAACTTTTGTTGTTCAGACTGCCTATGATTGCCTTTTCTTACATACGTGGCAAAGCTTTCGCTTAGTGTATGAGCGATTTTAAGAGTATTGTGAGCGACTCGCCCATTTTTTTGAGCGATTTGTGCTAATTAATGAGCGAATTTTTCAGTCTATGAGCGAATCGAGATTTTAAGAGCGATTTTTTACTATATATGAGCGAATTTAAATGTCTATTGAGCGATTTTCTTAAATAACATTACTTAAAAAGCCATTATGATCGATTATCCAACTGCTATGAGCGATTCCCCACCCTTTATGAGCGATTTTCCAACCAAAATGAACGAATCGATTGCTAAATTATAAAAGGACTCCATTAGTCAAAAAACAACTAACATGAAGCCCCCTTATATACGTATACGATATTTGTCTATATTATTTTTTCTGTAAATTTGTTTGCATAGTACCTAGTTGATATTTTTCCTGTCTTTCTCGCTCCATTGCTTTAAATTCTTTAAAACTAACAAAGTTTTTCATCTCCGGATCATATAAACGGAAACGAATCGATTTAAAGCTTTCCGCAATTGTAATCGTCGTTGCCTTTTGTAATGGTGGTGTTGATTCATGGGCATCTTCTAAATAATAATTTGGAATTTTAGGTGCTAAATGATGGACATGGTGGTAGCCGATATTTCCAGTAATCCACTCTAAGATTTTCGGTAACTTATAATAAGAACTACCTTCTACCGCTGCTTTCACATAATCCCATTCATCTTCATGTTCAAAATATGAATCTTCGAACGTATGTTGAATGTAAAATAGCCAAATACCAACACAGGCTGCTAAATACATTATTGGAAATTGTACAGCTAAAAACGCTTGCCACCCAATGGCCCAAATGAGTAAAGCATAAATTGCGACAATAGAAACATTAATGAGATACGTGTTAAACCGTTCTCGTTTCGGCGCCCCTTTTCGATTAAAGCGATTCGAGCCAAGAAGCAGGAAGAGTGGCCCTAATCCGAATAAAATAAATGGATTCCGGTATAAACGATACCCGCGTCGAAGCCAGAAACCAGCCTCCCTATACTCTTCCACCGTCATAATCCAAATATCGCCGTCTCCTCTTTTATCTAAGTTGCCACTTGTTGCATGATGGAGTGCGTGACTTCGTTTCCATTTTTCAAAGGGAAAATGGGTAATGATTCCTGCAATTGTACCGACAATCCGATTCGCTTTTCCACTTTTAAAAAATGACATATGGGCACAGTCATGAAAAATGATAAATATCCGCACAACAAAACCAGCGGCAACAACAGAAAATACAAGACTTAACCAAATTGATACTGACAAGCTCTTATAGGCAAGAAACCATAACAATAAAAATGGAATAAATGAGTTAATGATTTGAATGACACTTGTTCTCGTTTTAGTTTTCGCAAATGGAGCGACACTTTTTCGCAATTGAATTTGTTTTTGCTTATCTTTATTCATCGCGATCCTCCCCAAAATTTCTCGTTTATTATTATTAACAATAGAAAAGATTTCCGTGTATGGGTAGACATAAACGTCAGGGGGAGGATATGACGAATGTCATATAGCTAAGAAAAATCATACATTGTCCATGGGTAATTACTATGCTAGTATAGTTTAGTCGTAAATTTGTTACAGAAAGGAAAGTCATCTATGCTAAAAGCGTACATGCTACTAAGTCTTTACGTTATCGTATGGGGAAGTAATTTTATTTTTGGAAAAATGTTAGTTCAAGCCTTCTCACCACGGTACTAACGATGCTAAGACTTTTATTTATTGTTCTTTTTTAGTTTGCTTTTATGAAAAAACAGTTTAAACGTGTAAATAATTCTGATTTATTGGCGATTATATTCCTAGGAGTTGTTGGTGTTTTTATAAACCAATGGTCCTTTTTTAAAGGTACAAACCGCGGACTCAACTACATCTGCCTTAATAATCGCAACTGCACCAATTTTAACCGGTTTTTTGGCAGCATTATTTTTAAAAGAAAAATTAACATTGAAAACTTTAATTGGCTCCCTTGTCGCCATCATTGGTATTTACTTTATTGTCATAGCTGGAAAGTCAGAGTGTCTCCATTTTGATAAAGGGCTATTGTGGATTGTTGTCACAATGATTACCTTTTCGATTATGATTATTATGACGAGGTCGTTATCACAAAAAATTGACCCGTTGATAATTACACTTTATACGAATATCGTAGGTTTTGCCGTTTCTGTTCCCTTTGCCTTCATTTTAGACAGTCCTTTACAAGTTAGTTCAAAACCGTCAGACTGGCTATTTTTAATTATTACTGCGGTAATTGTCCATGGTATGGCAAACCTATTATGGATTCAAAATATCTGCTATGTCGATGCAGCTAAAGCTTCATTTTATCAAATCTAGAACCTTTTGTTGCAATGGTTATGGGCTTTGTTTTACTTTCAAAACCTATTACAATGATTGAAATCATCGGATCAGTTTTCATTGTAGGCGGTGTTGTTTTTTCAACATACCAAAAGAAAAGAGCAATTGAGGCAACTATTGAACATGCTAAAGCTGGCTAATTAATATTTTAGTGGGAAAGCATATATAAAATGTTTTAGTAAAAAATTGACAATTTTCTACGTATCGGCTATGATTTGTGGTGTATAAAACTTATATTATTTTAAACAAATGGTTATAGTAAGGAAAATAAATATATTGCGTTGATGGAAAGTAGTACTTAGACCGCTCTATAAAAGCGAACCTAGGATGGTGCGAGCTAGGGTATAGGGCACTAAGGAAGGCGTTCCGGAGCAATTTCTACTTAAGTGGCTACATTTGTAGCAAATAGGGTGGAACCGCGGGTTAACTCTCGTCCCTATGCATTCATAAGCATAGGGTCGGGAGTTTTTTATTTGCTTATAAATATTAAGGTTTGTTGTTTGTAAAATATTATTACTAACAGCACATCTTAAATTAACTAATTTCGTTGATTGAAGCGAAAGGTAACGACTCCAGCGGGACTAACGTGAGTCTTGAGACCCTGCAGACGAGCTTACGAGGCGAGGAGGCTCAAGCCACGCCCGCGGAAAGCGTCCACCTGTAGCTGAAATCAATATGTTTTATAAAAAAATTTAAAATAAAGGAGTCGTTAAAAATGACAGTATCAATGGAACAAATTGTTTCTCATGCGAAGCATAGAGGATTTATTTTCCCTGGATCTGAAATTTACGGTGGTTTAGCAAATACATGGGATTATGGTCCACTAGGTGTTGAATTCAAAAATAACATTAAAAAAGCTTGGTGGAAAAAATTCGTTCAAGAATCTCCATATAACGTTGGTTTAGATGCAGCTATTTTAATGAACCCACGTACTTGGGAAGCATCTGGTCACTTAAGCAACTTCAACGACCCGATGATTGACTGTAAAAACTGTAAAGCGCGCCATCGTGCTGACAAATTAATTGAAGAAGCTCTTCAAGAAAAAAACATTGAATTAATCGTTGACGGTCTTCCTTTTGAAAAAATGGAAGAACTAATTAAAGAACATAATATTGCATGTCCTGATTGTGGTAGCCATGACTTTACAAATATTCGTCAATTTAACTTAATGTTCAAAACGTTCCAAGGTGTAACTGAAACAAGTGCAAACGAAATCTTTTTACGTCCAGAAACTGCGCAAGGTATTTTCGTAAACTTTAAAAACGTACAACGCACTATGCGTAAAAAGTTACCATTTGGTATTGCACAAATTGGTAAAAGTTTCCGTAACGAAATTACACCAGGTAACTTCACATTCCGCACTCGTGAATTCGAACAAATGGAACTTGAGTTCTTCTGTAAACCAGGTGAAGAATTAAAATGGTTTG
The DNA here is from genome assembly GCF_009996845.1 of Pallidibacillus pasinlerensis. GTDB lineage: Bacteria > Bacillota > Bacilli > Bacillales > Caldibacillaceae > Pallidibacillus > Pallidibacillus pasinlerensis. Next base: position 9,182 of record NZ_JAACYS010000061.1, read on the forward strand.
AATACTGGAAAGAATACTCAGAAAACTTCCTTCTATCATTAGGTTTAACAAAAGAAAATTTACGTTTACGTGACCATGAGGAAGAAGAATTATCTCACTACAGTAACGGAACTACTGATATTGAATATAAATTCCCATTCGGTTGGGGTGAGCTTTGGGGTATTGCATCAAGAACAGATTATGACTTAAAACAACATATGGAATTTTCTGGTGAAGACTTCCATTACCATGATCCAGAAACAAATGAAAAATTTATTCCATATTGTATTGAGCCATCCCTTGGTGCAGACCGTGTTGCGCTTGCATTCTTAGTAGATGCATATGAAGAAGAAGAGTTAGAAGACGGTACATCACGTACAGTCATGCGCTTCCATCCAGCAATTGCACCATTTAAAGCAGCGATTTTACCATTATCGAAAAAGCTGTCTGAACAAGCTCGTGAAGTTTATGCAGAACTTGCAAAACACTTTAATGTAGACTATGACGAAACTGGTTCCATCGGTAAACGTTACCGACGTCATGACGAAATCGGTACACCATACTGCATTACATTCGACTTTGATTCATTAGAAGATAAGATGGTAACGATTCGTGATCGCGACACAATGGAACAAACACGTTTACCGATTGCTGATGTAGTTAGCTTCCTACAAGAAAAAGTTAACTTTTAAGACATTATAAAAGGCAAGTGGAGATATGCTATCTCCGCTTGCCTTTCTTATTTTGTAATGAACTGTATTTTGGTTGTAATACCGCTCATATCGTATTCATCTTGAGTTCCTTCGCACTTTTCAATATCTTGTTATCTGAGTTTCTGTTTATTACACGATTCCATTAACACTTCTTTGGTTACGTGGGTTCGGGTTCTGTCTATAGAGTTCTTTTATCAACACATTTTCGATTTTGCAAGCTTAGTTTCTGTTCATAGAACGGTTCTATTTACACTTCTTCGATTATACATCGTCAGTTTCTGCTTATAGAACAATTCTACTAACACTTCCTTGAACACGTATCCTTAATTTCTGCATATAGAACGCCTCTACTAACACTTCCTTGAACACTCATCTTCACTTTCTGCTCATAGAACGCCTCTACTAACACTTCCTCGAACACACATCTTCACTTTCTGCTTATAGAACCGCTCTACTAACACTTCCTTGAACACACATCTTCACTTTCTGCTCATAGAACGCCTCTACTAACACTTCCTTGAACACACATCTTCACTTTCTGCTCATAGAACGCCTCTACTAACACTTCCTTAAACAAGCATCCTCATTTTCTGTCCATAGAACACCTCTACTAACACTTCCTTGAACACTCATCTTCACTTTCTGCTCATAGAACGCCTCTACTAACACTTCCTTGAACACTCATCTTCACTTTCTGCTCATAGAACGCCTCTACTAACACTTCCTCGAACACTCATCTTCACTTTCTGCTCATAGAACGCCTCTACTAACACTTCCTTGAACACTCATCTTCACTTTCTGCTCATAACACAATTCTATCAACACTTCTTTAAACCTAAGCATTCACTTTCTACATTTAAGCCTTCTCTTCTTGCTTTCCTCCCTCATTTGTTGGATCCAATCCCATTTTCGGATTTACATAACTCCCCCTTATTTCATTATTCATTAAATAAGTTGCCCAATCGAGATTATTATTCATCGGAACAATAAGTTTTTTATCTTTCAAAAGTAATCACCTCATATTTTTTCATTATTTTTCCCTATTTTGCTTAAAATATGTATTTTCAAATAAAAAATCCTCCAAAAATTCTTGGAAGATTTTTTATGATATAAAGATAAGCTGTACAATTTAGATCCGTTCTCGAAATCACTAATTTTTAAACACAAGTAAACGATTGAACTTGTCGTAAATCAATTCCGAAATACACCCATCTCCAACCGGTCCAGCGCCATCCTGCTACAGAACGTCTACCTAGGAAGATAGGATAGAACCAGAACTGTTGACGGTTATTCAACCAAACATACGTGTAACGGAATAAACAGCCGCGCATACTGCCAGGATCAACCGCGAATAAACTTACTTGTTGCTGCTGTGGAACAAAGGAAGGTGGTGGTCCGGACGGTGGTCCTCCCTGTCCCCCTGGCCCTCCTGTTGGCGGTCCTGATGGTGGCCCGAATTGTGGTCCAAAACCAGGAGGTCCTCCCCCCGGAGGTCCTTGAGGCGGTCCAAAAATTCCCAGAAATAAATTCGGGATATTAATTTGTCGTTCATCGTAGCTCATATTATTTTGATATGGTGTTGTCGGATAAACTTCATTTGTATGACCTGATGTATTTTGATATCCACCAAAGTCATAATAATGAGGATAGTTTTGATACAAAGTAGTTCACTCCAATCCGAAATATTCATCATATCTTATTCAATAGACACTCGCCTATCAACTTGTACTTTAAAAATAGGCGTTTGCCCATCCTATTGAAGGAATAAATTTACCTTGCCTACCTTCATTTATTACTTATTTGTTCAATTGTCGATGTTACGGAAATTTGCTCCGGATTTGTTAAAATTTCAATTACCGAAATTTTATCTCCTTGAAGGGCAAGTTTTAAAGCTTTGGAAAATTGTTCAGGCGTTTCAACAACATAACCATTAGCGCCCATATGAATAGCGAGATCTTTAAATGAAACTGGACCTAGATCAGTACCAATTACCCGCTCTGGATAATGGATTTCTTGATGCATGCGAATTGTGCCATACATTTGATTATTAAAAACTAAGGCGATGATTGGGATTTTATAACGGACAGCCGTTTCAATTTCTTGAATCGTCATCATAAAACCACCATCACCTGATAATGAAACAACTGTTTTGTCTGGGTATGCTAACTTTGCTCCAAGGGCAGCTGGCATCCCATATCCCATTGCTCCAGATGTCGGACCGATATAAGTATGCTTTTCACGGAATCGATAATATCGATGAAGCCAACCCGCAAAGTTCCCAGCGTCGTTCGTTAATAATACATTTTTCGGTAATTTTTCTTGCAAAATCGAGATAATGTGCCGATTTAAATCGGATGCTATGTTCACATCAAGTTTGCTAGAATTCTCATACGCGGTTCTCCGAGTTTTAACCCATTTCCCCCAACTAGGTGTAAACTCGAAATGAATTAATAACCGGAGAGCCTCTTTCAAATCAGCGACAATCCCTAATTCAGGTGGGAAAACTTTCCCAATCGTTTCAAAGTCAATATCAATATGAATTAATTTTTTCTCTATAGGAATAATGGAATAATCTTGTGTCGTAACTTCAGATAGTCTCGTTCCTAACGCGATGATTAGATCGGATTGTCGAACCGTATCTAAAATGTCTTTCGGTGTTCCTAAACCTAAGTGACCGACATATTGTGGATGGTGATTTGGAAAAACATCGTGGCGTCTAAACGATGCGAGGACTGGAAGGTTATTTTTTTCTGCAAAAGATAGTAATAAATCCTCTGCCTCAGCTTGTTTTACACCACCTCCTGCAATAATAAGAGGTTTTTTTGCTTGTGAGAGCAAGGTAACAAATTGAGTGATTTCATTTTTAGAAGGTGCTGGTTTCGGAATATTTATGTGAGGACCAAATTGTATATTTATTTTTTCTGGAAGAACATCTTCAGGAAGTGAAACGACTACCGGCCCCGGTCTACCTGATTGGGCAATACGGAAGGCTCTTGTTACAAGTTCAACCGTTCGTTCGGGATCATGAATTTCAACGGTCCATTTTGCGATATGCTTAAAATACTCGTCTAAATCGATTTCTTGAAAACCTTCTCTCCCTCTAAATTTCGTGCTCACTTGACCTAAAAACACTACAAGTGGAGTCGAATCTTGATAGGCTGTATGGATGCCAATCCCTAAATTATTCCCACCCACACCCCTCGTAGCCATAACAACACCGGGCTTTAGGGATGCTTTTGCATAGCCTTCAGCCATAAATGCCGCTCCGCCTTCATGACGACAAGAAATTAATTCAATCGAATCTTCATCATATAAAGCATCTAATAACGGTAAATAGCTTTCACCAGGTACACAGAAAACCTTTGTAATTCCTTCACGCTTCATACATTCAACGATTGCTTGAGCGGATGTGCCTTGTTTCCTACTCTTGTTCATCACGTCCCTCCTAATACTGTAATTTTTTTAACCTTTTTACCGCTTCATCAATTCTCTCCTCAGCAATGGATAACGAAATTCGGATAAAACCTTCTCCACCTTTACCAAAGGCAATTCCCGGAGTCACAATTATTCCTGCCTTTTCCAAGAGTAAATTAGCAAATTGTAATGATGTATATTGTTCAGGTATTTTTACCCATAAAAAAATTGTCCCCCGTGGCTTTTCTAATTCAAACCCCATTTCTTTTAAAGATGTATAAAACTTCTCCATTCGAGCTTGAAGTATCAGATTATTCTTTTTTACTGTTGAATGATCACTTGTTAAGGCTGCTGCCGCTGCCTTTTGAATTGCTAAAAATTGACTCGTTTCAATATTGCTTTTTAATGTCAGTAAAGTCTTAATTACTTCTTTGTTTCCAACAACATAACCAATCCGCCAACCTGTCATATTATAACTTTTCGATAAAGAACCGAACTCCACAGCAATATCTTTGGCACCTGGTACTTGCAAAACACTAGGCGACTGATAAACGTTAAACGTAATAAGATCATAGGCAGCATCGTGGGCAAGAAAAATATTATTTTCTTTTGCAACGGAAACAGCTTTTTTAAATATATCTAATTCAACCGTTGCAGCCGTTGGATTACTTGGGTAGTTCAAAAACATTAATTTCGCTTCTCTTTTATCATCCGTATCCAAAGAATCAAATTTTGGTGTAAATCCTTTTTTAGCATCTAAATGGAGCGATACGCTTTTTCCACCTGCTAAATGAACCCCTGTTTGATAAACTGGATAGCCAGGGTCAGGGATAATCACTTTATCTCCAGGATTAATCATCGCTTGAATGAGATGAACAATCCCTTCTTTAGAACCAATTAAAGCCAATACTTCTGTATCTGGATCCAATTCCACTCCATACCTACGTTGGTAAAATACACTTACGGCTTGCCGAAATTCGAAACACCCATTATAACTAGAATAACGGTGATTTTCAGGCTTTTTTGCTTCTTCCGCTAATACTTTGGAAACGAAAGCCGGTGTCGGTAAATCTGGGGCACCAATACCAAGGTCAATCACATCAACGCCTTTATTCTCGAGTTCTCGCTTCTTTCTTGCAAAATCAGAAAAAATATACGGCGGTAAGGTTTTGATTCGTTCTGAAACCCATTGCGTCGTATCCACTAGGTCATGCCTCCTTATTTTTCTAACTACTACCTATTTATATTAAAAAGCTAAATATAATAAAACTACGTTTATTTTTCAGTGCGCATACTCAAAAAATTTTACACAACAAAAAACTCCCACTTCAAACTCATGTGAAGTGAGAGCATATTTTCTATCTATTAATCATTAGAATTTCGCGAATATCTTCTTCTGTTAAAGTTGATTGCCCTAATCCATTTGGCTCGATTATATCCGTTATTAAGTCTTTCTTTTTCCGCTGCAAGTCATTTATTTTTTCTTCAATTGTACCTCGTGCAATCATTTTAATTACTTTGACCGTTTCTGTTTGTCCAATTCGATGGGCACGGTCAATCGCTTGATCTTCAACAGCTGTATTCCACCATAAGTCATATAAAATTACGGTATCTGCACCCGTTAAATTTAAGCCCGTTCTACCTGCAAATTAGCTAAAATTTCTCTTACCGCTTTTTCCGCGATTCCATCCATCTCAAACTTAAACTCTAACCAATTCGTCCGTTCCTTGTTCATTTTTATCCGGATTTTCGGTTGGACGTTACGGATAACCAGATTCCGTACCCCTGTCGTCGCATATACTTGTGCGAATTTTTGAAGTCGGGGTAACCAATGCACTAAAAATTCATACTCCAATTCTTCATTTTGCATGAACAATTTGATCCTGACGAATCGGTATTGAGTTTATTCCTCTACTCCATGAACGACAGCCCTACAATAATCATCTGTATTTTCAATAATTATCACTCGAATGATTATTTTTCCTTATTCTAACATGATTTATAGCATAACGAATAGAAATTCACCTTTCCACTTATTAAAAAATGACACAAATATGTTAGAAAACTTATTAACACAACATGTTAAAATATGAACTGATAGATAAATAATTAACGAGGGAGAGATATTTCGTGAGAAAGCTATTCACACTTATATTATGTTTAACGTTATTAATGCTAGTTTGTCCTGTTTTAGTCGCTTTTGCTCAAACAAATGGACTAGATAACTCTTTTAATAACAATCTTCAGGATGAAGTTACAATTATTGCAAGTAATGATATTGAAACTAACGACCATGAGGAAACTACCGTTTCACACGATTCTCATGATTCCCACTCAGCACACGGTGAATACCACGGTCATGGTGGGGAATCAAAAAACGCTATTTATATAAGTGTCTTATCTGTACTCGGAATCTTTGTGTTAATAGGTTTAGCTTATTTAGCTTTAAGAAAATCAATGAAAGAAAGTTAATATTGTCTTACAACTTTTATGATTATTTTCCCACCAAAAGTCAAACAATAACTAGTAGAACGAAATTAAGACGAAAGGTGGAAAATAGGTGAAAGAACGGAAAAGAAATGAACTAGACAAACAACAAGATTTTCAAGAAGAAGGAAAACCATCTTTAGAAGAAAGAATAAATTCGGCTTTACTTTACACTCCAGAAATTATTACTTGGATGGATTATACGCAGTCGAGAGAATAATACCTTTCTTCTTTAGTTAATACCTAAAAAAATTCGCACCTCCTATTATTTATTGGAGGTGCATTTTTTATACCATCTTAAAATACTAAATAGTGTTTCTTGAATAATTATCCGGTATTATAATAATCCTCTAAATATCAAGTCAAGGCTATTAGATTCATACAATCCTCCTTATAGAGTGCGACTTTTCAATCATTTAATGACATGATAAGCCGATTCATTTCAATCCACGCACCCATGTAGAGTGCGACTGTCCCTGTCACAAGGAACCTTAACGGCTGTTTGATTTCAATCCACGCACCCATGTAGAGTGCGACGTTATCAATTTGAATTTATGCCAAAGAGTGAAATCATTTCAATCCACGCACCCATGTAGAGTGCGACGGTAGATGTCAAAGTGTTGGCATATCAAGGTTTGATTTCAATCCACGCACCCATGTAGAGTGCGACTTACTTGCAACTAATCACCATAATTGGGAAGTTTATTTCAATCCACGCACCCATGTAGAGTGCGACGATTATGTTCCTGTTTTATATCGTTCGGCGGTAAAGATTTCAATCCACGCACCCATGTAGAGTGCGACATGCAGCAAGCATTGACCCTGCCGACATAACAGATATTTCAATCCACGCACCCATGTAGAGTGCGACATAGGGGAACTGGAACTGAGAATAAACCGATATATATTTCAATCCACGCACCCATGTAGAGTGCGACGCCACACAGCATATGACAACAAACAAGGCCCAGCGATTTCAATCCACGCACCCATGTAGAGTGCGACTTTACATTACCAACAACCCAAGTTAATGGTTTATATTTCAATCCACGCACCCATGTAGAGTGCGACTAAAACAGAATATAATTATGCTTTATATTTAATTATTTCAATCCACGCACCCATGTAGAGTGCGACATTATGCGAGCATCGTTTAGGATATGACTATTTAATTTCAATCCACGCACCCATGTAGAGTGCGACAAAAGATCAGCCAAACTTTAAAGATAAGCTAGAAATTTCAATCCACGCACCCATGTAGAGTGCGACAAGAATAACCTCAAGCGAATATAGTAATTTACATATTTCAATCCACGCACCCATGTAGAGTGCGACAAGAAATGAGGGCAAAAGTACGAAAGGTAATGAATATTTCAATCCACGCACCCATGTAGAGTGCGACTAAGATTTAATTATAAAATAGTATTATGTAGTAATATTTCAATCCACGCACCCATGTAGAGTGCGACTTAACTCTTATGATCCGTTAATATTATCTAAAGTTATTTCAATCCACGCACCCATGTAGAGTGCGACATTAAGAAAACAGATTGAAAAGGCCTTGGAGGGAATTTCAATCCACGCACCCATGTAGAGTGCGACGATTACGCAAAGAGTTATTAGACAGACCTTTAGAAATTTCAATCCACGCACCCATGTAGAGTGCGACTTTCGATTGATACGTGGTTAAGATCTACACGGTATTTCAATCCACGCACCCATGTAGAGTGCGACTCAATCGCCTGTGCGCCCATATCATCACCCCTAAAATTTCAATCCACGCACCCATGTAGAGTGCGACCGTGGTCAATATAGCGGTAAACGTTTTGAGAAAGATTTCAATCCACGCACCCATGTAGAGTGCGACTGAGTGGGGAGTATAAAACATCATGGCGAAAGAAAAATTTCAATCCACGCACCCATGTAGAGTGCGACGAAGGAGGCGAGGTGATATGTCAAACGTACAACTTATTTCAATCCACGCACCCATGTAGAGTGCGACTTGGAGCAACATGGGTGCAAGTAAATACGAATTTATTTCAATCCACGCACCCATGTAGAGTGCGACCTTGTAACGATTGTAATTCATCCCTTACATCTTTATTTCAATCCACGCACCCATGTAGAGTGCGACGTTTGGACCAATCTTCTCTTATCTCCACAACGTGGTATTTCAATCCACGCACCCATGTAGAGTGCGACTTGGTGTGTTTGCAAATGCAGGTATGACAAGCCGTATTTCAATCCACGCACCCATGTAGAGTGCGACGAAAGACTAGATGAAGTTGTGGTCGGTCAGTTTAATTTCAATCCACGCACCCATGTAGAGTGCGACCTTTAATTTTAGGTGCTGCATTCATACCAAAGGGATTTCAATCCACGCACCCATGTAGAGTGCGACTAATAAATGATATGCAGTCCATTCTGGATGAGTTATTTCAATCCACGCACCCATGTAGAGTGCGACGCGAACAGCCGTCATTCGATGTCCTGGAAGAATACAATTTCAATCCACGCACCCATGTAGAGTGCGACAGCTGAATTGAAGAGAAGCCAGGGCGCCGTTAAAAATTTCAATCCACGCACCCATGTAGAGTGCGACTTTGTGGCCACAGATTTATTTACTGGACCAGGGTATTTCAATCCACGCACCCATGTAGAGTGCGACGACTGGACACGCTTTTAATTGATACATTAGGCGCTATTTCAATCCACGCACCCATGTAGAGTGCGACCTTCAATGCGACAAAAGCCTATCAGAAAGCCTATATTTCAATCCACGCACCCATGTAGAGTGCGACAGGCTCACCTTTACGTCAAAAAGGGAAAATCGCTATTTCAATCCACGCACCCATGTAGAGTGCGACAGCATGGACAAGTAAATAAATTAGAAAGACTGATTATTTCAATCCACGCACCCATGTAGAGTGCGACACAGTCGGTTCTAGTAAAGATTTTAGCGTAAGCGTATTTCAATCCACGCACCCATGTAGAGTGCGACAGCGATTTTTGCCCAAAAAAGGAGTTTTTCTCAATAATTTGAGCAAAATTTTCGCTATTTTCCTAATTAAAACATTAGAAACAAGGTAATTTTCAAAAAGTTTTATTGTATTTTATGCTAACTTAGGTGCGAATACCCTTGGAATATTATGTGAACTTGACATTCGCACCTCTAAATAATTAGTGGGCCTTCTAAATCAATAGATTCTTTAACTCCAATATGTGTAACTTTTGATTTATAGTTGTTACCTAGTTTATAGATACGTAAACTGTCCTTTGTTTCATCAATTGCTTCAGCTAATTCATATTTTAATTGTGTTAATTGAGTAGAATCTACAATACATTCAAACACAGAATTCTGAACTCTTTGACCATAATTTTGACATATTTTCGAAACCTTCCGTAGCCTCTTTTGTCCAGCACTGGAAACTGTACTAACATCATAAGTAATTAATACTAGCAATTAATTCACCTACTTCCAAAGAAATGGCGGATATTCATCTAAATCTCCTCGTAAATATCTTGCTAATAATAAACTTTGTGCATATGGTACTAATCCCCATTGAATTTTTTCACCTAGATATGGATGAGTAATTTTCTCAGTTTTTTTATTTTGCCATGCTGCTAAAAATTTCTTTCTTGAATCATCTGTCATCAAAATTACACCATTTTCTTTCTTAACAAAATCGTCCTTTTTAAATATTCTTTTATTAATTAATGTCAGTACAAATTTATCTGCATAAATACCTCTTAATTCTTCCATTAAATCAAGCGCCAATGAAATTCGACCAGGTCGATCTCGATGCATAAATCCAACATATGCATCGAGTCCAACTGATTCTAATGCAGCTGCAGTATCATTCGCTAATAATGTATATGCAAATGATAACATTGCGTTCACATTGTCCAAAGGAGGTCTGCGAGAACGAGAATGAAAGTAAAAGTCTTCCTTTTGTTGCAATATCATTTGATTAAATACTTTGTAATAGCTGTTTGCCGCTTGTCCTTCTAAGCCTCTCAATCGTTCTAAATCATCACAAACTCTTATCTCCTTTATAATTTCTGATAGATGTCCCGAAATTTCTTTGAACTTTTCTATATCTATCCGCATTGGATAATCTCTTGTTGCCCTTTCCAACATCCACTTTTGATTAAAAACTTTTCCAATTATAAAGTTCCTTGCAATTTTCGTAGACTCTTTTTCATCATCTGATTTACGGTATTGTGTTTTTCTCAAAATTACATTACCTCTACTTTTCCCTATTACTCTAGCACGAAATCTACCGCTAGAACTTAAGAAAGTAATCGAGATATTTTTATCAACACAATATCCCATAAGCGCCGGGCTAGCTCCAGTATGTCCAAAGGTTATAATAGATTCTAAATTGTGCAGAGGTATCCGTTTTTTCACATCATCTTGTAATATAACAATATTATCTCCATCTAAAGACAAGTAAGTATCAGGCTGTGTTACAAACAATGTATTTAAAAGCTTTCTCATTCCCCTATCATCCTTTCAATATAGCTTTTAACGGAACGCTTTTTCAACATATTCGGTAGGCAAATATGTTGCAGGGAACAACTTTTGCAAAACTTACCTGTCTTTACTTTTGGGGTATATCTTCTTACATAATAATCGTACATTTCAGTTATTACTTTTTTTACTTTATCTCTATATTCTACAGTTAT
>NZ_JAACYS010000062.1 GCF_009996845.1 Pallidibacillus pasinlerensis
AGACACTAATATCTAAGTTTCCGCTGCTATAACATTGTAAATTACCCATGAACCCTTTTAATGAAACGAGCGAATTGATCTACGAAGGGTAAAAATAATAGAGATACAACGACGTTAAAGAGTACGCTTGCATGGGCTAATTGGTTATCAGGTGAAGAAGCTAGATTTGCAACAATCCGTGCAAATAAGGTTATAAGAGGAATAAAAATAAGAACACCTAACACATTTAACCAAATATGGGCCCAAGCTGTCATTCTTGCTTCTTTTCCTCCTCCTAAACTGGCGATATACGCATCAAGGCATGTCCCAATGTTTGAACCGAGCATAACAGCAATTGCGACTGGTAAGCTTATTGCATTTGCTTGTAAAAACCCCATCGCAATCCCAGTCATTGCTGTACTTGATTGAATAATTGCGGTCATAATACATCCTGCCAACACACCTAATAATATATTTTCTTCTAAAGATAATAGAAATGGACCAATCACCTTACTTTCCGCTAAAGGTGCTGCTAATCGTTCAAATCCAAACAAGGCCATGAAAATTGCCCCTAACCCATAAAAAAATAACCCGATACTCCGAATTTTTCGTACTGGAAGTAAAATACACAAACTTCCTATAATTAGTAGCGGAATAATTAATTGTTCTGTCCCGAAAGCTAAAAATTCTAATGTCGCCGTTGTTCCGATATTCGTACCTAATATTATTCCAATCGATTGTTTAAAAGAAACGAGACTGGCAGAGACAAATCCGACTGTAATAATCATAACAGCAGAACTTGATTGTAAAAGTATGGTAAAAATCGTCCCGAAAATAAGTCCAGAAACAGGAGAAGAAGTAAATTTTAACAGCCATTCACTAAGCTTTTGTTGTGATACTGTCTTCAGTCCAAGACGCATTATATACATGCCACCGAGAAATAAACTTAAATATAAAACAAAAAATAAAAACGACAACTTGTCCTCACCTCAATTCATCTTATGAGGTTTATTTCAAAAAATGAGTTTAAAAATTCTTTTTACAATGGTTGACCAAAGTAAATTTTTTTATTATACTTTTGAAGTACATGGAATTTTCCATGGTAATTGTAAGGTGTTTTGTTCGGAGGGAGGGAAAGATATGTCAAAAACAGTTGTTCGTAAAAATGAATCCCTTGATGATGCATTACGTCGTTTCAAACGTCAAGTATCAAAAACGGGTACATTACAAGAAATAAGAAAACGTGAATTTTACGAGAAGCCAAGCGTAAGACGTAAGAAAAAGTCTGAAGCTGCAAGGAAACGTAAGAAATTTTAAGAGGGTGTAAACGATTATGAGTCTTCTTGAACGTTTAAACGAAGATATGAAAGTAGCTATGAAAAATAAGGAAAAAGATAAACTTTCCGTTATTCGTATGATTAAATCTTCTTTACAAAACGAAGCGATAAAGCTTGGTAGGGATTTAAAAGAAGACGAAGAGCTAACTGTTCTATCTCGTGAAGTAAAGCAACGAAAAGATTCCCTCCGTGAATTCGAAAGCGCCGGTCGTTCTGACTTGGTTGAAAAAATACAAACAGAACTTACTTACGTTGAAAAATATTTACCTGAACAATTAAGTGAAGATGAACTTAAAACAATCATTCAAGAAGCGATTCAACAAGTTGGAGCAACTTCAAAAGCTGATATGGGAAAAGTTATGGGCGTCGTGATGCCGAAAGTAAAAGGTAAAGCCGATGGCTCATTAGTAAATAAACTTGTTGTTCAAGCGTTAGCTTAGAATTCCTATAATTTTAATTACGAAAAACAGGGTCTGACAAGGTTTTGTCAGCCCTTTTTTAAAGGAAAAAAGTATAAATTTTCAAAATGAAGTTTAATTAGTGGACATAATCAACAAATATTTTTCATTTTTTTTTACATATTTTTTGAAACTAAGTCATTTTCTTAAACGTATAAGTATTAAACTTTATGTAGGGAGGACAACGTTTGCGAAAATTTAGTAAAAAACTATTTGCTGTTATTTTCTTGCTATATTTTATTCCTCTATCATTAATTCCAATTAATCAAGTAAGCGGTGACAATGACCTTGTTTATTATGCTAAGATAGATAGTGAAGTAACGGACGGACTTACCGAGTACTTAAAACGGGCAATTACTACAGCAGAGGAGAATAATGCGAAAGCTATAATTTTTGAAATTCATACACCTGGAGGCGTCGTAGCTGCTGCTCAAGATATTGCCAAGCTATTAGGAGATACGAAGGTAACAACCATTGCCTTTATTAATCATAATGCCCTTTCTGCAGGAGCGTATATTTCATTAAACATGGATGAAATTTATATGGTGCCATCAGGGAATATTGGTGCAGCTGGAGTCATAACACAAGACGGAAATGCTGCAGATAAAAAGGCGCAAAGTGCATGGATTGCAGCGATGCGTTCAGCTGCCGAACAAGGTGGAAGAGATCCGATTTATGCGGTAGCAATGGCTGATGAATCGGTAGAAATCCCTGAGCTTGGTAAAGAAAAAGGTGAATTCCTCACATTGACTGCAACCGATGCTGTAAAAGTTGGATATGCGGAAGGTATAGTTGGTTCTAAAGATGAACTGCTACAGGTAATAGAATTACAGCATGCCGACCTGGAAATCATTGATAAAACTGTATCGGAACGAATTGCGGAATTTATCACAAATCCTATTATTACTTCCTTATTATTAACACTTGGAAGTTTAGGTTTAGTCCTTGAATTATATTCGCCTGGTTTTGGGTTACCAGGTATGATTGGTATTAGTTCATTCCTTCTATTCTTTTATGGTCATTATATAGCAGGATTAGCTGGTTATGAATCGCTTATCTTATTTATACTAGGTGTAGCGCTCATCCTATTGGAATTTTTCATCCCTGGAGGTATCGTTGGTTTTATCGGCCTTGGCCTAGTTATATTATCAATTTTACTGACAGGTGAAAGTCTTATCCAAATGGGAATTAGCTTAGGAATTGCTATAACTTTTGCAATTATAGTGATGGTGATATTTATGAAATTTTTCAAGAAAAGAGTTCGAATTTTTGACAATTTAGTCCTCCGAGATGCAACAAGTACAGAAAAAGGGTATGTATCCAATGAATCAAGAACAGATTTGTTAAATAAAGAAGGTACAGCTTTAACTCCTCTTAGACCATCTGGTACAATTATCATCGATAATGAACGAATCGATGCAGTATCTGAAGGTGGCTTTATCAATAGTGGTGATAAAGTGGTGGTTATTAAAGTAGAAGGTGTGCGGGTAATTGTACGCCAAGTAAAAGAGTAATTTACAAACCACATTGGTTTTAAATATTAAATTTAGGAGGTTAATTTAATGCAAATTGCAGGAATTGATTTATTTACCCTCATTATACTTGCAGGTATAATTATTTTACTTATTTTCTTTTTATCCTTCATCCCAGTGATGCTCTGGATTAGTGCCCTAGCGGCAGGTGTTCGTATTAGTATTTTTACTTTAGTTGGTATGCGATTACGTAGGGTTATCCCTGGGCGAATTGTTAATCCACTCATTAAAGCTCATAAAGCAGGTTTAAGTGTTACTAATAATCAATTGGAAAGTCATTACTTAGCAGGAGGTAACGTTGATCGTGTCGTTAATGCGTTAATTGCTGCCCATCGAGCAAATATTGAATTATCCTTCGAACGTTGTGCGGCTATTGACTTAGCAGGTCGTGACGTATTTGAAGCTGTACAAATGAGTGTTAACCCGAAGGTTATTGAAACTCCATATATATCTGGTGTTGCTCTCGATGGTATTGAAGTAAAAGCTAAAGCGAGAATTACAGTTCGAGCGAATATTGATCGTTTAGTCGGTGGTGCTGGTGAAGAAACAATTATCGCCCGTGTAGGTGAAGGGATTGTTTCCACGATTGGTGGATCAAAAAATCATAAAGAGGTACTAGAAAATCCTGATATGATCTCGCAAACGGTATTGAAAAAAGGTCTTGATGCAGGAACTGCGTTTGAGATTCTATCTATTGATATTGCTGATGTAGATATCGGTAAAAACATTGGTGCGATTTTACAAACAGACCAAGCGGAAGCTGATAAAAACATTGCGCAAGCAAAAGCAGAGGAACGTCGTGCGATGGCCGTTGCCGCTGAACAAGAAATGGTTGCACGGGTGCAAGAGATGCGTGCTAAAGTTGTGGAAGCTGAATCTCAAGTTCCACTTGCAATGGCAGAAGCATTAAGATCAGGAAATTTAGGTGTTATGGATTATATGAACTATAAGAACATAATGGCTGATACAGAAATGAGAAATTCAATTGGTCGTGCGACAAGAGAAGAAATGAACGATAATAAAAACAATAATAAAAAAGATAAATAGAAGATGGGAGGTCTTCCCACTTGCTTGATTTTATATTAGAAAATTTCCCGTTAATTATTGTCATTCTCGGTGGATTGCTGTCCTTAATTGGAGGAGATAAGAAAAAGACAGAGAAACAATCTCCGCGGCCAAGGCCGTCAACTAAGGAGTTAGAAAAAACACCTCCTTTCGGTAGCGACGGAGATCCTTTTTCCGGGAATCGTAATCCATTTGAAGACTTGAAACGGGAATTAGAAGATGCGTTTGGACCGTCAAGAAGACAAGAACAACGTGAAGATCATTTTCCTGAATCTCAAGAGAAAAAACATGAAACTGTTCAACCAATTACAAAAGAAGAAAGTGTAGATGTTGTTGAACAAGTAGATGAACAATTAGCTCAAGCGGAAAGAATATTGCAAAAGAAATTACAAGCAAGACAAAATCAATTGGAGCAAGATTTAGTGCGATTTGATCGCATCACTCAACAGTTAAGTTCTGAAGATAAAGTAATCAAAGTACCGAAAGTAACTAGAAAAAACGTTACCCAAGGAATTATTTGGTCTGAAGTTCTTGGACCTCCGCGATCTAAAAAACCGTACCGTTCAAATGTTTATCAAAAATAGGAAAAATTGTGCTATTCCCCCCTTTTATTTCATAAATATGAGATGAAAGGGGGTTCTTTTTTTGGCTAAAAAGTGGAAGCAGAAAATCCAACGCTGGTTAACGAAGCAACTGGATCTTCCTGAAGATGTCATGATGGACTTTCCCCGTATTACGATGGTGGGACAATTACATGTATATATAGAAAATCATAAAGGTTTACTAACCTTTTCAGATAAAGAAGTTAGAGTGTTATTGAGTCAAGGTCAGTTATTAGTAAAAGGCGAAGGTTTTGTAATTAAAACGATTTGGCCAGAAGAATTAATTTTAGAAGGGAAAATAGAACAAGTCCTATATATAAATGAATGAACGGTATGGTGGGAGGAACGTATGAAAAATTTATGGTTTAAACGTCTTTTAGGCTCGGTTACAGTAAAATTAATCGGAATTAGTGGAGAGCGGATCATAAACGAATTAATACGTCAGAGGCTCGTGATATGGAATGTTAAACGAATGTCGAAAAATGAAATCATCTTTCAAATGTTTATTAAAGATATACGATCATTACGTCAAGCTATTAGAACTCATCGAGTGAAGGTACGTTTTATTAAACGCGCTGGGTTCCCATCTTGGCTAAAAAGATTCAGAAGAAATATTGGAATTTTTATAGGAGTGTTTATAGCACTTATAATTATAATAATATTGTCCAATATGATTTGGAAAGTTGAAATAGAAGGGGCTTCCCCGGATTTAGAATATAAAATGGTAAAACAGTTAAAAGAAATGGGTGTAAAAATCGGTGGCTTTCAATTTCTTGTCGATGACCCGGAAGGAATTCAAAGAAAACTAACAGCTATGAACGAAGAAGTTACATGGATTGGTGTTGAGTTAAATGGGACAAGCTACCATTTCCAAGTAGTGGAAAAAGAACAACCTGATGAAGTGAAAAAAACATCCCCGCGACATTTAGTGGCGAAAAAGGAAGCAATCATCGTTGATTATTTTGTTGAAAAAGGAGAGCCGGTTATTACAATTAACGATTTTGTTAAACCTGGTCAATTACTTGTGTCTGGTTTAATTGGTAGAGAAGATGCGAAGCAAAAAGTTTCGGCAAAAGGTGAAATTTTAGGGAAAACGTGGTATACGACAGAAGTAGAAGTTGATTTAACAACAGAGTTTGAGTTATTAACCGGTAAAGAGAATAAACGAACAACGATTGATTTTGGAAACATTTCCATACCAATTTGGGGCTTTTCTAGTGCAAAATATAAACATAAGCAAGTAGAAGAAAATAAACATGAACTTCAATTTTTAAAATGGAAATTACCTATCAGTATTACAAATAAAACAATAAAAGAAGTTGAAGTTCATGAAAAAACTTATTCCACAAAAGAAGCGAAGAAACTAGCACAAGAAATAGCTAGAAAAGATTTACAAAAATCATTCTCTGAAGAAGCAAAAATTATTGATGAAAAAATTTTGCATGAAAAGGTAGAGAATGGTAAATTAAAATTATTAATAAGTTACGATGTAATCGAAAACATTGCGAAAGAAGCACCGATTATAGAAGAAGAACGAGAAGATTAGGAGTGTTGTCGTTTTTGAATACACAGGAATTTCACTTAACCCATTTAGAAAATCCGATGACCTTATTTGGAACAGGTGACAGTCATTTAAAGATGATTGAAACTGAATTAAATGTTTCGATCACAACGAGAGGAGAAAGTGTAAGAATATCTGGTGAGGAACAAAATGTAAATCATGCGGCAGATGTTATTCGCTCTTTACATGCTATGATTCAAAAAGGGATTACAATTAGCCCTCGAGATGTTGCACTTGCGCTCCAAATGGGGAAAAAAGGGACAATTGAATATTTTAGTGATTTATATAAAGAAGAAATAACAAAAAATGCCAAAGGTAAACCAATCCGTATAAAAACTCTTGGTCAAAGAGACTATGTTCAAACGATAAGAAAATTTGATTTAGTTTTTGGTATTGGACCTGCGGGAACAGGAAAAACATATCTTGCAGTTGTACTTGCCGTACACGCATTAAAAAATAATATGGTTAAGCGAATTATTTTAACCCGGCCAGCTGTTGAAGCGGGGGAAAGTTTAGGGTTTTTACCTGGTGATTTAAAGGAAAAAGTTGACCCTTATTTACGACCATTGTATGATGCGTTACATGATGTTTTAGGTACAGAACATACAGAACGATTAATTGAACGTGGTGTGATTGAAATAGCACCATTAGCCTATATGCGTGGTCGTACTTTAGATGATGCCTTTGTCATTTTAGATGAAGCGCAAAACACGACTCATGCGCAAATGAAAATGTTTTTAACCCGATTAGGTTTTGGTTCGAAAATGGTAATTACGGGAGATCTTTCTCAAATTGACTTACCTAAAGGTGTACAATCAGGTTTATATTCGGTTCAGCAAATTTTGAAAAATGTCCCTGGAATCGGATTTTGTTATTTAAAAGAAACGGATGTTGTTCGACATCCACTTGTTGCCAAAATTATTAAAGCTTTTGATGAACAACTGTCCGATGAATAAATACTGTTATAACAAGAACAAAAAACTCACCATTAGGTGGGTTTTTTGTTTCGCTATATTGTAAATTTTATTTACTCTTAGCTTATTTTTCCAATTATTGATGAAAAATGTAATTAAAATTGGTAAAATTGAACATAAAGTATGATGAAGCATGAAGTCACGTTCTAATTCGTCTACATATTTAATATATTTCGAATTTATTAATAAAAAATTTTTTTATTCATGTTTATGTTATACTTTGCACACATAATAACAAGACTTGTCCCCTAATGAAAAGTAAGGTGGGATTAAAATGAATAGAACAAAAAAGAAAAACGACAAAGTGTTGTTAAAAACATTGCAATTTTTGAATAGAAGATTTGCATATTGGATTATTTTTCTTATAATTGGTTTAGTTCTTTTTAGTTCGATGTATAACAATGTAAAACCGATTGTTTTAGACGTGACTAAGTTTGAACCATCAAAAGAGACAATTCGTTCTCCATTTACTATTGAAGATGTAAATGCAACGGAAAGGGCAAGACAGGAAGCTGCAAATGAAGTTGAAGCCCAATATGTGTTGAAACCTGAAATTGGACAAAATAGAGTAGATTTAATTAGATCGATTTATGATTCTGCTATTGAATTACAAGATGAACTAATGGAATTAAACATACAATCTCAAGTTGAAAATACAGAAGAGGAGCTCGATGTAAAAAGTCCAACATTAAAAGAAAAAGTAGATTGGCTCAAGGAAAAACTGACGGAAAATGTAATTGTCGACTTGTCAAACTCCACATTAGAAACATTAGTAAATAGTAATAAACTAGATTTGACAATTGCAAAAGATGCGGCTGTTACAGCAGTAAACAATGTAATGAGTAAAGAAATATTAAACTCTGAAGTGGAAAGTGCTAGGGATAGAGTAGAGGAAGAGCTACGTTTTGTATCTATTCCTGAAAACTTAAAAATTGCCACAATTGAGTTAGCGCGATATGCAATTACACAAAACTACTTCTATGATCCAGAAAAAACAGAAGAAATGCGTCAACAGGCAGAAGAAAACGTAGATCCAGTTTATATTCTCCAAGGACAAATTATTGTTGAAGAAGGCCAGTTGGTTAACCAAAAAATATGGGAACAACTAGAACTTATCGGTTTGGTGAATACCGATTTCCCGTATATGCCATTTATCGGTTTAATAATTTTTGTGTCGGCCTTGATTGGTGTGATTTATTCTTACTTCAATGAAAATCGCAGGAACGAAACTACACATAAAGAATTGATTATATTTAGTGTCATCCTTGTAACCTCAATCGTCATAATGAAAGGGATTAGTTCCATTCCGATTAAACAATATGATATTAGTTTTGTTTTTCCTGCTGCTCTGTGTGCGATGTTGATGAAGATATTGTTAAATGACCGTTTAGGAATTATTGGAACAATCGTTTTAGCTACTTCCGCTGCTGTCATTTTTAATGGACAGTCTTCTGGTTCATTTCATTTAACAATAGCAATTTACATTATTTTTAGTGGATTAGCTGGAATTGCATTTTTGTCTAATCAAAACCAACGTTCTAAAATTTTCCAAGCTGGATTATTCGTTTCTGCTATAAATATTTTAGTGATTATTGCCATGTTGTTTATACCGAACACGAAATTTTCTGTGAGCCAATATTTAATATACGGTTCAATGGGAATCTTTTCTGGAATTAGTTCTGCTGTATTAACAATTGGATTTTTACCATTCTTTGAAGCTGGTTTTGGTATATTATCAACAATGAAGCTCATTGAATTATCAAATCCGAACCATCCATTACTGAAAAAGATTTTAACTGAAGCACCAGGAACGTATCATCATAGTGTAATGGTGGCAAATCTTGCTGACAGTGCTTGTGAAGCGATTGGCGCAAATGGATTATTAGCAAGGGTTGCTTGTTATTACCATGATATTGGTAAGACGAGAAGACCGAACTTCTTTATTGAAAACCAAATGAATGCAGGTAATCCGCATGATCATTTACCACCTGAAACGAGCAGGGATATTATAATCGCCCATGCTAAAGATGGGGCAGAAATATTAAAGAAACATCATATGCCGAAAGAAATTATCGATGTTGCGATGCAACACCATGGAACAAGTTTATTAAAATATTTTTACCATAAAGCTAAAGAAAGTGGTAAAGAAGTTAGGGAAGAAGACTTTCGTTATCCTGGTCCAAAACCACAAACGAAAGAAACAGCAATCATTAGTATTGCCGATAGTGTTGAAGCGGCTGTTCGTTCGATGAAAAATCCTGATAAAGAAAAAATTGAAACATTAGTGAAAAATATAATTAAGGACAAATTAAAAGATGATCAGTTTAGTGAGTCTAATTTAACTTTAAAAGAATTAAAAATTATTGAGCAAACACTATGTGAAACACTACATGGAATTTTTCATAATCGAATTGAATATCCGAAAATAAAAGAGAAAGGTGAAAATAATGCTAGAAATTGATTACAACGATGAAACCGGTGAATTAACAGAAGGTCAAATTCAACAAATATTAGATTTATTAACACTAGCAGCCGAGATGGAAAATATAACGGAAAAAAGTGAACTTTCTTTAACCTTCGTTACTAATGAAAAAATTCATGAAATTAATAAAGAGTATCGTGGCGTCGATCGTCCAACAGATGTAATTTCCTTTGCTTTAGAAGAATCCGTAGAGGAAGAAATTGAAATAAAAGGGGCACCCCCAATGCCCCGAATTTTAGGTGATATTATTATTTCAATTCCTAAAGTAAAAGAACAAGCAAATGAATATGGACATTCCTTTATGCGTGAGCTCGGTTTTCTATCTGTTCATGGTTTTCTTCATTTATTAGGTTATGATCATGGAACAGCTGAAGAAGAAAAAGAAATGTTTTCCAGACAGGAAGAAATATTACGACGATTCGGTTTAACCCGATAAGGATTTGTTAAGGATGAAAAGTTTCTTCTTATCATTTAAATATGCCTTTGAAGGAATTGTTTCTGCTTTTAAAAAGGAAAGAAATTTAAAAATTCATTTCGTAATCGCTGCGGTCGTAATTGTATTAGGTGCGTTATTCAAACTTCATAAACTAGAATGGATTATACTAATATTAACAATTGGGATAATGATTGTTTTAGAATTGATTAACACATCAATTGAACGGACGATTGACTTAATTACTGAGGATTATCATCCATTAGCAAAACAAGCAAAAGATATTGCGGCTGCAGCTTGCCTTGTATTTGCAATTTGTACTGTGATAATTGGTTTAATTATATTTTTGCCAAAAATTATTTAAGGTTATTTTTGTAAAAAATAGAATTTTCTAAAAATAAATATTAACAAATTGTGAAGTTTATTGTAAAATAAAATTAAGATTTAGAAGGGAAGAAAAATATGACTAAAGAACAACTACTAGAAGAAGCAAAAGTCGCACGAACTTATGCGTATGTACCTTATTCCAATTTTGCGGTAGGAGCGGCTCTTCTTACTGAAGATGGAAAAATATATAGAGGTTGTAATATTGAAAATGCTGCCTACGGTATGGCAAATTGTGCAGAGCGAACTGCGCTATTTAAAGCGGTTTCAGAGGGAGATAAAAATTTTAAAATGATTGCTGTAATTGCTGATTCCGATCGTCCTGTTCCTCCGTGTGGTGCTTGTCGTCAAGTAATGGCTGAATTATGTCCACCTGACATGAAAGTCATTTTGACAAATTTAAATGGGGATATTCTTGAAACTACTGTAAAAGAATTACTACCAGGTGCGTTTAAAGCGGAGGATATGAATGAATAAAAATGAAAAAAGATTTAAATCAGGATTTATAACGATAATTGGCCGACCAAATGTAGGTAAATCAACATTTTTAAACCATGTCATCGGTCAAAAAATTGCTATTATGAGCGATAAAGCACAAACAACACGGAATACAATTCAAGGTGTATTAACAATGGACGATGCACAATTAGTTTTTATTGATACTCCTGGAATTCATAAACCGAAGCACCGTTTAGGCGATTTTATGGTAAAAGTTGCGACTAACACGCTAAATGAAGTGGATTTAATTTTGTATATGATAAATGCTACTGAAGAATTTGGTCGTGGAGAACAATTCATCTTAGAAAAATTAACAGGCGTAAATACAGATGTTTTCCTTGTCATTAATAAAATTGATTTAATTCATCCTGACAAATTAATTGAAATTATTGGGCAATATAAAGATAAATATAATTTTGCAGAAATAATTCCGATTTCTGCTTTACAAGGTAATAATGTAGACAGATTATTAGAGGTTATTAAAGAGTATATGCCAGAAGGTCCGCAATATTATCCAAGTGATCAAGTAACGGACCATCCAGAGCGATTTATCATCGCTGAATTAATACGTGAAAAAGTACTTCATTTAACGAGGGAGGAAGTACCACATTCTGTCGCGGTTATTATTGAGAAAATAGACAAAAGAGATAACGGAACACTTCATATAATGGCGGCGATTATTGTCGAAAGAAATTCGCAAAAAGGTATTGTTATTGGTAAACAAGGTAAAATGTTAAAAGAAATTGGTAGACGTGCAAGAATCGATATTGAAAATTTACTTGGATCTAAAGTGTTTTTAGAATTATGGGTCAAAGTTCAAAAAGATTGGCGAGATAAAGTTAATTTATTACGAGAATTTGGCTACCGTGAGGATGAATATTAATTAAATTCTAGGTTTAACTGAATATGGATTTGTGTCATTTGAAATTGTTAAATTCTTCTTTTCATGTTTTTAAAAGCTCAGGTAAAAATATAGTTAGGTTAGGTAAAAAGCTAGTTTAAAAATTTGAAAGGTGGGGATTTCCATGTTACATTTTACTTGGAAGGTTTTTACCCAAACAGGAGATATTGATACGTACCTTCTTTATAAGGAATTAGAAAAAGAAATGGAAGCAACACCGAATGAAGAAAGCGAACTAGCAGATACAAATCTTCCTGTAACATAGCCTAAAACCTTTACGAAATAAATAGTAGGTGACCTTCTTTGATAGAAAAAATTGAAGGTATAGTGATTCGATCAGTTGACTATGGAGAGTCGAATAAAATTATTACGATATTTTCGAGAAACAAAGGGAAGTTCGGTGCTGTGGCTAAAGGGGCAAAAAAACCGAAAAGTCGGCTTGCCTCTGTGTCACAGCCTTTTACATATGGACATTTTGTTTGTATGATGGGAAATTCTGGACTTGCCACGATTCAACAAGGTGAAATTATTGATACCTTTCGAGGAATAAAAGAGGATCTATTCTTAACATCTTATGTTTCCTACATAGCTGAATTGCTTGAAAAAGGGACAGAGGATCGGGTAAATAACCCTTATTTGTTTGAGCTTTTTTATCAGACGATAAAAGCAATTGAAGAAGGACATGACCCTGAAATTTTGAAAAATATTTTTGAAGTTAAAATGTTACCTGTTTTTGGATTTCGTCCCACCCTTGATCACTGTGCAATATGTGGTAATAGTAATGGTCATTTTGTATTTTCAATTAAAGAAGGTGGTATTCTTTGTGAAAACTGTTCTCACCAAGATCCTTATTCTTTAAAAGTGCAACAAGTTACCTTAAAGCTTTTACGATTATTTTATCACTTTGATTTAAGTAGACTCGGGTCCATTAATGTGAAAGATAAAACAAAGAATGAATTAGAATTATGTATTAATGCTTATTATGACGAATACTCAGGATTATATTTAAAAACAAAACGATTTTTACAACAATTAGATAAGCTTAAAGATACATGATTAAAAATTTAGTAATTATTATACCTTATATGTGATAACATTATTTTTGATTCGCAAGAAAATAGTATATAATATTAATGTATATGTTATATATTATTATCTTGGATTAGGTGGTGAGAACGATCGAACTGAGTGAACGTCAAGAGAAAATTATCGAAATTGTAAAAGAAAAAGGACCAATAACTGGAGAAAAAATTGCTGATCGTTTAAATTTAACCCGGGCAACTTTAAGGCCGGACTTAGCTATATTAACAATGGCAGGTTTTTTAGATGCAAGACCAAGGGTCGGTTATTTTTATACTGGCAAAAGTAGTACTCAATTATTATCAGAAAGTATAAATAAGATAAAAGTTAATGAATATAAATCAATTCCAGTTGTTGTAAATGAAAATGTATCAATCTACGATGCGATTGTACAAATGTTTTTAGAAGATGTTGGTACGTTATTCGTTGTAGATGATAATAATTTATTGGCGGGTGTTCTATCAAGGAAAGATTGTTTAAGAGCGAGTATCGGTAAGCAAGATTTAAATACTGTTCCTGTACATATTATTATGACTAGAATGCCAAATATTACTACTTGTAAAAATGAAGATTTATTAATCGAAGTTGCAGAAAAATTAATTGAAAAACAAATTGATGCGTTACCAATCGTAAGAGAGACGGCTGAAGGATTAGAAGTAATCGGGAGAGTGACGAAATCGAATATTACAAAAGCATTCGTCGATTTATTCAAAAATGAGTAGTTAAGGAGATGACTAGACAGATGGCAAGACCGCCAATATACATTGTAAGTGATTCAGTTGGGGAAACAGTTGAATTAGTAACGAAAGCAGCGATGAGTCAATTTAACGGTTCGAAGGTCGAGATGCGCAGAGTTCCCTTCGTAGAAGATACTGGTACAATTGATGAAGTTATATCCCTTGCTAAAATGAATCAAGGAATTATCGTTTTTACGTTAGTAAAACCTGAAATGCGTCGTTATTTAGTAAAAAGGGCATCAGCTGAGAATATATTTGCATTTGATGTACTAGGTCCATTATTAGATAAATTTCAAGAAATATCTGGGCTAGAACCAAAAAATGAACCAGGTCTTGTCCGAAGACTAGATGAAGATTATTTTAAAAAAATCGAAGCGATTGAATTCGCTGTTAAATATGACGATGGGAAGGATCCGAACGGTATTTTAAAGGCTGATATTGTATTAATTGGTGTTTCCCGTACTTCTAAAACACCATTATCTCAATTTTTAGCTTTAAAACGATTAAAAGTTGCAAACGTTCCAATCGTTCCTGAAGTGGATCCTCCAGAAGAACTTGAAAAAATCGATCCAAAAAAATGTATTGGTTTAAAAATTAGCCCTGAAAAATTAGCGTATATTCGAAAAGAAAGATTGTTGTCACTCGGTCTTGATGAGTCAGCTTATTATGCTAATTTAGAGCGCATAAAGAGGGAACTTGAATATTTTGAAAAAGTTGTAGATAAAATTGGCTGTCATGTAGTAGATGTTACAAATAAAGCAGTTGAAGAAACAGCAAACTATATCATTGATTTATTAACCAAAAATAAAAAATAAGAGAAAAATTTGCAGAGAAAAGGTTGTTTAATTTTTAGACAACCCTTTTTCTTGTTTTAAACATTTTTATGGAAAAATACTAGTAAATATATTATAATAAAAAATTGTATGAAAAAATCTTAAAAAGAGGTTTAGATTGAAGGGTATTAGAATAGACTATTTATTGTAGAATGTCAAGTTAACGCAATAAAAATTATTCGACAAATTTTTTGTTTTGTATATTTTTCGAATTTATGAAAAATGTCTTTAAAAGAAGGATTATGTGGAGTGATGTAGAATAAGTTATTTGCAAAGATTTAACGTTACATAAAAATTATTATCATTTTATATAAATTTTTGTCGAATTTTGAAGGAGTTTCAAATTAAAAAGCGAATATATATTTATGGATGGAGATGTTCTCATGGTAGAACGTATTCCCAAGGAGAAAATTAATGAAATAAGACAGTCCATTGACATCGTTGATATTGTCAGTGAATATGTTCAGCTGAAAAAACAAGGACGCAATTATTTCGGTATTTGTCCATTTCATAGTGAGAATTCACCTTCATTTTCAGTTTCTCCAGAAAAGCAAATCTATCATTGTTTTGGCTGTCATGCAGGGGGCAATGTGTTTTCTTTTTTAATGGATATTGAAGGTATATCATTCCAAGAAGCTGCAAGCCGATTAGCTGAAAAGGCAAATATTCAATTGGCAATTAATCCTACGATAAATGAAAGTCGGATGCCAACTGAAGCCGAAAAGATGATAAAAGCACATGAGCTCCTAAAACAGTTTTATCATCATATACTTGTTAATACAAATAAGGGTCAAGAAGCATTTGAATACTTGCATAAACGAAATTTCACAAGAGAAATGATTGATTACTTTCAAATCGGTTATTGCTTAGATGAGTGGGATGCAAGTTTAAAGTTTTTAAAGGCAAAAGGCTTTGACGAACACTTACTTGAAAAAGCCGGACTTATTATTCGTGGTGAAAGAAATAACAATTATTTTGATCGATTTCGTGGACGTATCATTTTTCCGATATCTGATTATAAAGGTAATACTGTTGCCTTTTCAGGTCGGATTTTAGGTGAAGGTCAACCAAAGTATTTAAATAGTCCCGAATCACCAATCTTTCAAAAAAGTAAAACTTTGTACAACTTCCATAATGCCCGAGCTGCGATACGCAAGAAACAAGCAGTTGTCCTTTTCGAAGGGTTTGCTGATTGTATAGCTGCTTTTGGTGCCGGAGTAGAAAATGGAATAGGTACGATGGGAACAGCTTTAACGGATGAACATATTCATTTGATCAAAAGAAATACGGACAATGTCATTTTATGTTTTGATGCGGATACAGCGGGACAAACTGCGACTTTAAAAGCAGGTGAAATGCTTGCAGGTGCTGGTTGTGATGTCCGGGTAGCTATAATACCAGATGGTAAAGACCCAGATGAATACATCATTAAAAATGGGCCTGAACTTTTTAAAAATGAAGTCATAAGTGGAAGTATTACTTTTATGTCCTTTAAAATGAGGTTTTTCCGCACTGGAAAAAATCTCGATAATGAAGGAGATCGACTTGATTATATCGAAAAGGTATTAGAGGAAATTAGTAAGTTGGATAATCCAATTGAGCGAGATATATACTTGCGACAACTTGCTGATGAATTCTCCCTATCAATCGATGCTTTAAAACAGCAACAACGTAAAATTTATTATTCAATTAGGAAAGATTTACCGAAGGGCAAAGAAAAGAGACAGCAAAATCTGTCGGTAATAAAGCAGGATAAAAAATTACCTCCTGCATATTATAACGCTGAGAGGTTATTAATTGCACATATGTTAAAAAGTTTATCATTTTCTATGAAAGTTCAAGATGCACTCCAATCTATACCATTCCATATAGATGAGCACCAAGCAATTGTTACTTATCTTTATGCATATTATGAAGAAGGAAACCTACCAGATTTAAGTAATTTCTTAAATTTCATTCAAGATATACATTTAAAAAATATAGTGGCTGAAATTGGTATGATGAGTATTGCTGATGAAATTTCTGAAAAAGAGTTTCAAGATTATATAAAACAAATATCTAAATACCATCATGAGCTCAAATTAAAAGAAAAAATAGAAGAAGGAAAAAAAGCAGAACGAGAAAAAGATTATTTAAAAGCTGCTGAAATTTATAAAGAAATTATTAATTTAAAAAAGTCGCTTTAAATGTTGGAAGGAGGGGAACCAATGGCTGAAAAGTCAGCACGTTCCAAAGAGATTGAAGTAGACCAAACACTAGAACAAGTTAAAGAACAAATTATGGCATTAGGGAAAGAGAAAGGATCCCTTTCTTATGATACAATTGCAGAAAAGTTAAGTAAATTTGAACTTGATGCCGATCAAATGGATGAATTTTATGATCAATTAACTGAACAAGGGATTCAGTTAGTTGAACAAGATTCAACCGATACAGAATCCGATGATGATACGGACAATGAAGAAGAATTCGATTTAAATGATTTAAGTGTTCCACCTGGGGTGAAAATTAATGACCCAGTTCGAATGTACTTAAAAGAAATCGGTCGTGTAGACCTTCTTACACCAGAAGAAGAGATTGCTTTAGCTGAACGTATTGCACAAGGCGACGAAGAAGCAAAAAGACGACTTGCTGAAGCTAACTTACGTCTCGTTGTTTCCATTGCTAAAAGATACGTTGGTCGCGGTATGTTGTTCTTAGATTTAATTCAAGAAGGAAATATGGGCTTAATTAAAGCTGTTGAAAAATTCGACTATAAAAAAGGATTTAAGTTCAGTACTTATGCAACTTGGTGGATTCGCCAAGCAATCACTAGAGCAATTGCAGACCAAGCAAGAACAATCCGTATCCCAGTTCATATGGTTGAAACAATTAATAAGTTAGTTCGCGTTCAACGCCAATTACTTCAGGATTTAGGGCGTGAACCGACACCAGAAGAAATTGCTGAAGAAATGGATTTAACTCCAGAAAAAGTACGCGAAATATTAAAAATAGCTCAAGAACCTGTTTCATTAGAAACACCTATTGGTGAAGAAGACGACTCTCATTTAGGTGATTTTATTGAAGACCATGAGGCAACTTCACCGGCAGATCACGCAGCATATGAAATGTTAA
The DNA here is from genome assembly GCF_009996845.1 of Pallidibacillus pasinlerensis. Taxonomy (GTDB): domain Bacteria; phylum Bacillota; class Bacilli; order Bacillales; family Caldibacillaceae; genus Pallidibacillus; species Pallidibacillus pasinlerensis. The sequence continues at coordinate 17,968 of NZ_JAACYS010000062.1, forward strand.
AAGAACAACTAGAGGATGTCCTTGATACATTAACTGACCGCGAAGAAAATGTATTACGTTTACGCTTTGGTTTAGATGACGGTCGTACACGTACTTTAGAAGAAGTAGGTAAAGTATTCGGTGTTACCCGTGAGCGGATTCGTCAAATAGAAGCGAAAGCATTACGGAAATTAAGACATCCAAGTCGTAGTAAACGATTAAAAGACTTTTTAGAATAATAAGTATTACTTTTATTAGGTTTGTCAAATTGGCAAACCTTTTTTATTTTCCTTTTTCAATACAAAAAAATTATGTTAAAAAAGTTAACCGCTTTCAACATCTATTTTAAATAAATGTAATCCAATTTGCAAATTGCTCTTGAACTAACTTTATAAATTGATTATACATTTAAAATATTCTAAAATCAATAGTAACAAGTTTTATAACTATCATTTACTTTTTCAAAAGGGGGAGAAAATATGAATTGGGATTTAACAAGCGAACAGGAATTAATCAAAAAAACAATTCGCGAATTTGCCAAGGAGGAAGTAGCAAAAGGGGCAATAGAGCGAGACCGTTCTAAAAAATTCCCGCAAGAAATATTTCAGAAACTTGCCAAACTTGGTATGATGGGGCTGCCATTTCCAGAAAAATATGGTGGTGGCGGTAGTGATACGATAAGCTTTGCTATTGTAGTTGAAGAGTTAAGTAAAGCGTGTGCCTCTACAGGAATTACTTATTCTGCGCATATTTCATTAGGTGCCGCACCAATAAATATGTTCGGAACTGAAGAACAAAAAGAAAAATACTTGCTACCTCTTTGTACAGGAGAATCGTTAGGTGCTTTTGGTTTAACGGAACCGGAAGCAGGTTCCGATGCTGGAGGAACACAAACTACGGCTATTGAAGAAGGAGATAGCTTTATTATAAATGGTAATAAATGTTTCATAACAAATGCAAGTTACGCAAAATTTTTAGCTTTGACGGCTGTAACTAATCGTAAAGAGGAGAAAAAGGAGATTACTGCAATAATAGTACCTACGGATGCAGATGGATTTACCATCATAGATAATTACGAAAAAATGGGATTAAACGCTTCTAATACAACGGAATTAGTACTAGAAAATGTAAAAGTTCCACAGGAAAATGTTTTAGGCAAACGTGGAGAAGGTTTTAAACAATTCTTAATTACGTTAGACGGTGGAAGAATAGGGATTGGAGCTATGGCGGTTGGAATTGCTCAAGCAGCATATGAAAAATCATTAAATTATGCCAAAAAACGGAAGCAATTCGGAAAGTCACTATCAAAATTTCAAGCAATCCAGTTTAAATTAGCGGATATGGCGATGAAGTTAGAATTAGCTCGGAATATGGTATATAAAGCTGCTTGGTTAAAGGATCAAGGAAGACCATTCACGAAGGAAGCGGCAATGTGTAAATTATATGCTTCTGAAATTTGTATGGAAGTTACGAGTCAGGCTGTACAAATCCATGGGGGATACGGTTATATGCGTGATTATGAGGTTGAACGTTATATGCGTGATGCGAAATTGTTAGAAATTGGTGAAGGTACATCAGAAGTACAAAGAATGGTAATTGCTAGACAAATTGGCTGTTAATATTACAAAGATACTAAAAATGATATAACAAATTACCCGCTTAAAATACTAAAAATTATAATTTGACAGAATTGTGAAATATCAACTAACGATACACTAAACGCTTTATAATATTCATATTTTAAAGTAAAATAAGAATAGTTTGTAAATGTTTTTTGTTTATTATTCTCGCAAAAGGGGAGTGGGAAATGAAACGAAATGCAATTTTTCCGTATCTATTAATTATGGTTTTCGGTGTAGGTCTAATTTTTGCATTATCATTAATTGGAGTTTATTCAGGTAATGAAGCGGCTGACGGAGAAGGGGGCACGGATGCGGCATTACTAGAAGCAACACCTGAAGAAATATATAGTCAGGTTGGATGTATTAATTGTCACGGTGAAAATTATCAAGGGGCTTCAGGACCAGAATTAATCAACGTTGATTCTCGATTAAGTGCAGATGAAATACGAGATGTATTAGTTAACGGAGCGGGTGTAATGCCAGGGAATTTAGTGCCGGCAGAAAAACTAGATGAGATGATAGAGTGGATTATTTCGCTAGAATAAATTACATAATAGAAAGGTTACCCATGGAGAAACGAACTAATTTATTTATGTTAATAAAATTCTCTAAACGGGGTAACCTTT
>NZ_JAACYS010000063.1 GCF_009996845.1 Pallidibacillus pasinlerensis
TCCGGAACTACAAACTTTTTCGTTTGGTCTTGCTTTTTTTCTTTTAGTCATTTTTATTATTTATGGAGGATTTCGGACGATTGTCGGTTTTTCAGTATTTTCCCTATTCATACTTTTATTTATCATTCCATTATTTTTATACACAATTCCTTATGCAAAACCTTTATACTTATCCCCCATTTTAAGTCATTCACCAGGTGAAATTTTCAACGGTGTTGTTCGGATGACTTATTCTTTTTTAGGATTTGAAATAATCTTATTTATTTTCCCGTTTTTAAAAGCACCGAAAAAATCAAAAAAATGGGCGTTTTATGGGTTACTATTTACCACATGTTTTTACACATATTTAGCAATATTAACGTATATGTATTTTCCGGAAAAAGGACTAGAAAAAATAATTTGGGCAAGCTTACAAATGTGGAAAATTATTGAGATGCCTTTTGTGGAACGGTTTGAATATATCGGAATCGCAGCTTGGTTTATCATTATTTTGCCGAATGTTTGTTATTATCTCTGGATTTCTAGCCGTTTATTTAAACAAAGTTTTTCCGTAAGACAAAAGGTCACAGTACCAATTTTTGCATGTCTTTGTCTAATTGCGATGAGTTTATTTACGAACCGAAATCAAATTAACATGTTAATAGATACAACTGCAAAAGCGGGTTTGTATCTAACTTATATATATTTACCCATTCTTTTTATACTCGTCCTCATTGCTAGGAAGGTGAAAAAACGTGCATAACCGAATCGTTTCTTTCGTAATCGTAATAGGAATTGTATTTATTCTTAGTGGGTGTGTGGAGACGAGAATTTTAGATGAACTGTCAATCGCACATGGTATTGGCTTTGACTTAGCTGACGACGGGAAAATTATCGGTACGGTTGTTATACCTGTATATCAAAAGGATGGACCACCAGAAAATAATGTTGTTTCAGGGAAAGCAGAAATAAAGAAATCGATTTTACAAGAATTGCAACAAACATTACCGACACCCATTACGACAGGGAGTTTGGAGGTTTTATTATTTGGTGAAAAATTAGCGAAAGAAGAAGGAATTTTAGATTTAATAGACCCATTTCAACGGGATCCAACCGTTGGTACAACGATGCGTATAGCAGTTGTTGAAGGTGAAGTAAAGGATTTTTTTGACGGTAATTATGGTGTTCGAGGAAATGCCTATTATATTTCAAACCTTATAAAAACGGGAGTTGAAGATGGAAACTTGCCAGAAACGAACTTCCATCGCTTTTCATCGGACTTTGAAAGTGTCAGTAAAACACCGTACGTTCCAATTTAAAAAAAAGAAGGGAAAGAGGAAATTGATGTAAAGGGTGTTGGTTTTTTCAGTTATGGAAAAATAGTACATCAAATCCCGATGAACGATTCCTTTTTCTTTAAATTATTAGTCGATAAACATAGTCACGGCTGGCAAGATGTGAAAGCTGATGGTCAAATGGCCTCTATCCAAAGTATTGATTCGAAACATAAATTTCGATTAACAAAGCCTACGCCTCCCTATGAGGTAATTGTGGAAATAAATTTAAAGGGTATTGTAAATGAATATACGGGTGGAAAAATTTTACCGGAGACTTTTAAAATGTTGGAAAAGGCCTTTGAAAAGGAAATTAACGAAGAATGTTTAAAGTTAATTGAAAAATTTAAAGAACTTGATATTGATCCAATTGGTTTTGGGAGTTTTATCACATCAAAAGACCGTAAATTCGATTATGAAAAGTGGCACGATGGTGGTTATAAAGACTTGACAGTTAAAGTTAAGGCAAATGTTGAAATAGAGGAAGTTGGGATTATTGAGTAAGAGCATCTAAAAAATCTGTATGTTGGCTAATACTTTTGAGAGACGAGACAATCCATTAACTGGGTTGTCCTTTTTTGTTTCGCTCAAAAATAAGAAAATATAATAAAAAGGTTATTGACAAAGTTGGATTTGGACATTAAACTTGTACGTAAGTATAAAAGTTTACCTAATGAAACTTTTGAGGGGGAGTGCAAGAAAATGGGGGAATTAATTAAGAAATCTTTTTTGACAGTCTTTTTATTATTTAGTTTGTTTTTAGCTTCTTGTAGTGACAGCAGTTCTATTCAACCAAGTTCGAACGAAGGAAAAATCAAGATTGTTACAACGATTGCCCAAATTGGTGATCCATTATCGGTAATTGGTGGCGACCGTGTTGAAGTGGAAAGTTTAATGGGGCCATCAGTTGATCCACATTTATACAATGCGACCCATAGTGATATAACAACGATTGAAAAGGCAGATTTGATTTTTTATAACGGATTAAACTTAGAAGCAAATATGGTTGAAATTTTTAATGAAATAGGTAAAACGAAACCAGTTTTAGCAGTAGGTGAAACAATCCCTGAAAATCTTCTTTTGTATGATGAAGAAAACAATATTGACCCACATCTTTGGTTTGATATTGATTTATGGAAACAGGCCATTGAAGCGGCGGTCGAGGAGTTAAAGGAATACGCTCCAGATGAAGCAGAGTTTTTTGAAGAGAACAAACAGGCGTATTTTGCTGAACTAGATGAATTGAAAAAAGAAGCGGAGAAATTGCTTGAAATTCCAGAGAGTAAAAGGATACTAGTGACTGCACATGATGCTTTCGGCTATTTTGGTAACGCATATGATATGAAAGTAGTCGGATTACAGGGATTAAGTACAGATAGTGAAATCGGAGTTTCCGATATACAGGAAACGATTGATATCGTTGCAGAGTATCAAGTTCCTGCAGTTTTTGTAGAAAGTAGTATTAGTGAAGATTCGATAAATGCTGTAATTGAAGGAGCGAAAAGTAAAGGAATTGACTTGGCTCTTGGTGGGGAACTATTTTCTGATGCGATGGGTGAAGCAGAAACGGAAGAAGGAACATATATTGGGATGTATCGGCATAACGTCAATACGATTTATGAGGCACTAATGGGAGGTGAAGAATAGTGGAAAATAGTGTACTTCAAGTTGAAGGCTTATCCGCTGCATATCGGAAAAATACTGTTTTAGATGATGTGAATTTTTCGATTGAAGCAGGAACCTTGACTGGTATTGTCGGTCCGAACGGCGCAGGAAAATCAACTTTAATTAAATCGGTATTAAATTTACATCCGAAATTAACTGGAACGGTGAAATTTTTCGGAACAGATTTAAAAGCGGTAAAAAAACGGATCGGTTACGTGCCCCAGCGAGGGTCCGTTGATTGGGATTTTCCAACGAATGCTTTAGATGTTGTGCTAATGGGATTGTATGGAAAAATTGGTTGGCTAAAATGGCCGACAAATCGTGATAAACAAAAGGCGATGGAAGCTCTGGAAAAAGTGGGGATGGCAGATTATGCAAAACGGCAAATTAGTCAATTATCCGGTGGTCAGCAACAACGGGTGTTTTTAGCGAGAGCATTAGTACAAGATGCAGATTTATATTTTATGGATGAACCGTTAGCTGGAGTTGATGCGGCTACAGAACGGGCTATTATGACGATTTTAAAAGAATTAAAGCAAGCAGGAAAAACCGTTTTAGTAGTTCACCATGATTTACAAACGGTAACCGATTATTTTGATCATGTATTATTTTTAAACCGAACCGTTATGGCGTATGGAAAAACGGAGGAGATTTTTACAAAGGAAAATATTGCAAAAACGTACGGGGGCAGTATTCTTGGCTTACGAGAGGAGAATGGTCATGTTATCATTACTCGCAAATAGTAATTTGCAATGGGTGCTGTTTAGTACGATGATTTTAGGAGTGGCTGCAGGGACAATCGGTTGCCTTGCTTATTGGAAAAAACAAAGTTTAATGAGTGATTCTTTAGCTCACGCTGCTTTACCTGGTGTTGTAATCGCTTATATGATTATTGAAACGAAGGACTTGTTTTTATTAATTATTGGTGCAGCTGTTAGTGCGTTAATTGGAGCCTTTTTTATCCAAACGATTCAATCGTTAACGAGAATTACGGAAGATACGGCAATGGGCATGATTTTATCCGTTTTCTTCGGATTAGGAATTATGTTATTAACGATTGTGAATCGAACGGCTGGTGGTAACCAAAGTGGCTTAAATAACTTCATCTTCGGTCAGGCCGCTGCAATGATTCGCTCCGATGTATTTACGATGCTCTTATTAGCTTGCGTAGTCATTTTAATTGTTGTAATTGGGTTTAAAGAGTGGAAAATTTATTTATTTGACCCGGATTTTGCAAAAGGTTTAGGAATCTCCATACCATTTATGAATGGTTTATATACGGTACTTTTAGTTACGACCGTCGTCATTGGGATACAAGCGGTTGGTGTTATATTAATTGCCGCACTTATGATTATTCCAGCCGTTAGTGCCCATTATTGGACCCATTCGTTTAAAGTGATGGTTTTACTATCTGCAATTATTGGTGGAGTTTCTGGCGCATTGGGGACGTATATAAGTGCATTAGGAAGTGGCTGGCCGACGGGACCGTTTATCGTAGTAACGGCAGCAGTCATGTTTTTAATTTCGTTATGTATCGGTAAAGAGCGGGGGCTACTCATTCGCTATATGCAGTATAAAAAACAACAGCGGATGTATGTGCAACAAAGAATACCTGTTCAATTTAAGACAAGGGAGGCAGAAAAATGACATATAGTTTATGGATTATTTTAACTGCCTCCTTAGTTGGGGTAACGTGTGGTATTATCGGTGTGTTTCTCATTTTACGAAAGATGGCGATGATGGCGGATGCCATTAGCCATACAGTTCTATTAGGTATTGTGCTTGCCTTTATTATTACACAACAAGTATCTGGAACACCGATGTTAATTGGCGCGATTATTGCTGGATTGTTGACGGCTTTGTTCGTGCAATGGTTGCATTCATTAGGGTTACAACAACATGCAGCCATGGGGATTGTGTTTACAACTCTGTTTGCTATAGGTGTTATCTTAATTTCGACTTCAGTTGGCAATGCTCACCTAGATGTACAACATGCACTAATGGGAGAAATAACGTTTATTCCTTGGGACCGCATCACGTTGCCGATTGTCGGTGAAGTTCCCCGGGCAACAGCACTGTTAGCCTTCGTATTTGTTATTGTAATCGTGTTTATCGTTGTTTTTTATAAAGAATGGAAAATTACAACCTTTGATCCAGCGTTAGCAGCAAGTTTAGGAATCCCAGTACTTGTTATGCATTATTTGTTTATGGGTTTTGTCTCGGTAACAACGGTTGCATCCTTTGATGCGGTGGGGGCAATTATGGTTGTAGCAATGCTTATTACACCGGCAGCTTCGGCTTACCTTTGGACGGACCGATTATCAGTCATGATTTTGTTAAGCGGTGGGTTTGGTGTCTTATCTGCAATTGTTGGATATTATATCGCTGCTTGGGTTGATACATCGATATCGGGATCAATGGCCTTTGCAACGGGATTAGTTTTTGTAGTGAGTTTTATTTGTTCACCAAAACACGGGTTAGTTTCGAAGCTGTGGAGGCCTAAAGCTGGATATTCAGTTATGGAGGAAAAGTAAATCATTGTGTGTCACTTGCAACCCAGTGTAGTTGATAAACACTGGGTTATTATTGTTTTAGAATGTTTATAAATCTATGCAAAATGACATGTCCCAATAACGTCTCGTTCTAAAATTATGATAATATTAAATTGTCAACAAATGTAAATGGAGTGATTGTGATGTACTCAAAAATTTTTAGAGAAATTGTAGATATTATGCATCATGATTATGCCGGCATTTTAGATAAAAAAGGATGGGATCATCCGAAAGATTATGAGAGAAAAATAAAAAGATTAGAACGCGAAAAAGCGCTCAATCCAACTTTATTTACTGAAATTGTGAACGACTATTTACTCGATTTTAAAGACCCACATATTTATTTTAAACTAAAAGCAACTGAAACGAATAAAGAGTATGATACTGGCTTTACAGTTAGAAGATTTGAAAATCGTTTATATGTAACCGCCGTCACAAAAGAAGAACGTTTAAACGTCGGTGATGAAATTATTTCCCTAGACTATATTCCAATCGACATCCTTATTAATAAGCATCGTCGTGAGTTAGTCGAGGAAGATGCGGAGCGGGAAGATTGGCGGGAGATTTTAAAAAAGTATTACCAATGTGAAGTCCGCAAAAAAGATGGTACGATTATATCCCTAGAATTAAAAAAATATGAAAAAGCGCCTTACACCCCTACATATAAAATTGAAAAATATAATGAAACAACACTTTTATTAACGTTTACTGATTTTGATGATCCTGATGCGATTATTAAACTATTAAACAATCATGAAGAAGAACTTACAAAATATGAAAATTGGATTATTGATATCCGAACAAATCATGGCGGAAGTGATGTTGCATTTCATCCATTAGTTCCGTACTTATTCCCAGAAGGTGAAAAGAAAATTGATTTAAGTGAAAAATACGCAATGACATTTAATTGTACTGAGAATAATTATGAACGGTTAAAAGCTCTTTTTACAAAAGAAATGGAAACTATCGAGGATGAAAGGGCAAAACAATCGATTCAAAATTACTTAGACCAATTCGAGAAAAATAAAGGAAAAGGATTTGTGGAATTGTTTCCGAATGAGCCAGAGGTTTTTGAGGGGAAAAGTTTTCCAAAACAAGTTGTTGTGTTAATCGATCGCTTTTGTGGCAGCTCCGGTGAAATATTTGCCGATGTATGTAAACTTTCTGATAAAGTGACACTCATTGGTCGACCAACATACGGAATGAATGGTTATGCAAATTTAACTTGTGCCGAATGGAAAGATTTATTTGAGCTATATTATCCGACATCCCGTCTAAATTCTATGGATGAAGGAAAAACATTATTAGATGTTGCTGTTCATCCGGATGTATATATCCCATGGACACCGGAGCATTTAGAAAAAGATATCGATTTACTTGAGGCTGAAAAGCAATTTACAAAAACAGAGAAATAGAGGCGATGATTTTGGAATTATGGGACCTTCTCGATCGGAATCGAAATAAGATTGATAAAACGCACGAGCGGGGGAAACCACTACCTGAAGGATATTATCATTTACTTGTGTACATCATTGTTCAAAATGATAAAGGAGAAATACTCTTATCTAAAAGGCATCCGAATAAAGTATTTGGAAATCTTTGGGAGTGTACTGGAGGGTCTGCTTTAGCAGGGGAAGATAGTTTACAAGCTGCACTTCGCGAGGTTAAGGAAGAAGTTGGTCTCGATTTAGCTTCAATTGATGGGAAAATTATTTTCCAAGAAACGAGAGAAAATCCCCCAGCTCACTTTGACTATTGGTTATTTCAGGCGAATGCTGCGATAGAAGATTTAACTTTTCAAAATGATGAAGTTATTGATGCTAAATGGGTGACGAGGGAAGCATTTGAAAAAATGGTTAAAAAAAAGAAGTGGTCCCAACGGCAGTGAATTATTTTCAATTAATAGAACAATATTTCAAGAATGAAATAGACTCAGTCATAGAATAGTAAATTAAAAATAGAGCAACCGTTCATGGAAGCTCTATTTTTTTTCGCCCGATAACCCATATAAAAACAGCTTCATCAACTCTTCTGTATAAGGTAATATTTGTTCTGCGCTTGTGTTTTGGGAAAAAATTCTAAACATTTGTAAATACATTAAAATAACTTCATTCGAAAAATTTTTATCAACGTAACCTAATTTTTTTCCTTCTTCAAATAAAGCGAGGGTATGAGGAATTAATTCTTCGTTGTACAATCGGTTAAAGTTTTCATCAGTTGCGTATATTTGCATAATAAAGTCATGAAATTCGTTATTTATTTTCGTTGCAATTTGTTTTTTATCAAAAATAATACTTTTTAATTTTTCTGTATAAGGAATTGAAGGGTTTATTAATATTTGCTTTTGAGCATGCCAAACATTTTCAGTGTAATACATGACTGTATCGTATGCTAACTGATCTTTACTACCAAAATAATTATAAATCGTCACTTGTGAAACATCCGCTTTTTTAGCAATTTCAGATATGGAAACTTTTTGGACTCCATGCTCCATAAAAAGCTCCAAAGCTGCTTCTAATATCCCTTTTTTCTTCAATTCTCTCCGTCGTTGAAAACCGTCCATCATGTTCACCTCACCAATAGTTTAATGAAATTTATGAAATAAAACAATAAAAAAATTTCATAATTATATTGTCAGCGACTAAATTTAAGTATATTATGAAATATATAAGGGTAAATATTTCAAAACTTTTTTGGAAGACCTTAAGAACACGTTCAAATTTCGTTTAAAAATGATAAAGACGATACTATACACTGAAAGGAGAGGAACGGTGTGGCAGTAATAAAAACGATTAATCTAACGAAAAGATTTGGAAATTTCACCGCCTTAGATGGGGTGAATATTACAGTTGGTGAAGGGGAAGTTTATGGCTTTATTGGGCCAAACGGAGCGGGGAAGTCAACCACAATCCGCACTCTTTTAGGTATGTTAAAAGCAACTTCCGGTGAAGCACAAATATTTGGTAAAGACGTATGGAAAGATGCGGTGGACATCCATAAACGGATTGCTTATGTACCGGGGGATGTAAACCTTTGGCCAAACTTAACCGGAGGCGAGGTAATTGATCTATTCTTAAAAATGAAAGGAGAAATTAATAAAGCTCGTCGGGATGAACTCATCGAACGATTCAAACTTGACCCAACGAAAAAATGTCGCTCTTACTCGAAAGGAAATCGACAAAAAGTTGCCCTTGTTGCAGCCTTTGCTTCAGATGCCGATTTATATATTTTAGACGAACCGACATCTGGTCTCGATCCGTTAATGGAACATATTTTCCAAGAAAGTGTACGTGAAGTTAAAAATGAAGGGAAAACAGTTTTCCTATCCAGCCATATTTTATCGGAAGTAGAAAAGCTTTGTGATAAAGTAGCGATTATTAGACAGGGAAAAATTATCGATGACGGCTCATTACAGGAAATGCGTCATTTAACGAGAAATAAAATGACGGTTCAAACGAAAGAACCAATCACTGAATTAGAAAAATTACCTGGTGTTCATAATATCGAAAAGGAAAATGGGGACATCTCATTTCATGTTGATACGGATCAGCTGGATACTGTAATTCGTCACATCTCTTCATTTGGAATTATTAAGCTAGAAAGTGCACCACCGACATTGGAAGATTTGTTTATGCGACATTATGAAGGGACAGCTGACTTGAATCAAGGCGGAGGTGCTCGCTAATGTTTGCACAATCCTTTAAAGGAACAGGAGCTCTTACGAAACTAATGCTTCGTCAAAACCGGTTGAAAATATTGATTTGGCTTCTTTGTTTAGTAGGAATTACTCTTGGTACAGCAGCGACGTATCCAGAAGTATATCAAACGGAAGAAGATGTGATGGCCTTTGCGCTAACAATGGATAATCCGGCAATGGAAGCAATGATTGGTCCTGGATATGAGTTGGAACAGCATAATACGGCGACGATTTTTGCGAATGAAATGTTATTATTTACGATTATAGCTGTCGCAGTGATGAATATTTTACTTATTGGTCGTTCTACAAGAGCGGATGAAGAAGAGGGACAAATGGAGCTTGTACGCTCATTACCAGTCGGACGTTTATCATATTTAACGGCAAGCTTCAATCTGGCACTAATCATTAATACTTTACTGTTCATATTTGTTGGTTTTGGTTTATATGGTATGAATCTTAACGGTATGAATTTAGAAGGTGCATTGTTATATGGAGGAATTTTAGCAGTTGCTGGATTAATGTTTGCTAGTTTTACTGCCCTTTTTGCCCAATTAGCTGAAACATCGAGGGGGACAATAGGGTTAACCTTTGGAGTATTAATTGCTGCTTATTTAATTCGTGCCTTTGGTGATACATCTATTGAAGGTTTAGCCTATATTTCACCATTAGGATGGGTAGTTCGCACAGAAGTATTTGCGGATAATCATTGGTGGCCAGTCATCCTTTCCATTGTATTATTCGTTGTTTTAACAGTTATAACGTTTTACTTAAACAATATTCGTGATATGGGAGCAGGTTTTATACCTGAGCGAAAAGGGCGAGCCAACGCATCAAGAACACTTTTATCTCCGTTAGGCCTTGCATTTCGATTAGAAAAAATCACGATTTATTCATGGGGAAGCATTTTATTTTTATTAAGTGCTGCCTTTGGTGCGATTCTTGGCGAATTAGAAACATATTTTGCAGATATGGAAATTTTACAAGTGTATTTACAAAGTATGCCAGGAACAACGATGGCTGATCAGTTCGTTTCTTTAATAATTGCAATCATGTCCCTAATTAGTGTCATCCCGGTTATTACCATTGCTTTAAAAATAAAAAGTGAAGAAAGACAAAATCGAACAGAATTAGTTTATAGTCGGCCTGTATCAAGAAAAAAATATTATGGTGGCTATATTTTGCTTTCTGTGTTATCAAGTATATTTTTCCAATTGCTAATTGCCTTTGGACTTTGGATAGCGGGACAGTCGGTTATGGAAAATGCCCTCGCAATTGATTCGACATTCTCATCAGCCCTCGTCTATTTACCTGCGATGTGGTTCGTGATGGGGATTACCGTCTTTTTCGTTGGCTTCAAGCCAAAACTGACAGGAATCGTCTGGTTGTATTTTGCCTTTTGTTTAATTGTTGTTTATTTAGGAGATTTGCTAAAACTACCGGATTGGATGAACAATATTTCTGTTTACAATCATATCCCACTCATACCAGGGGAAGAGGTAAATTGGCTGACAATGGGCACTCTATTTGGCTTAGCGCTCCTTGTAAATGTGTTCGGACTTATTGCATATCGAAATCGCGATATAGTTGGATAATGTTTTAAGATAGTCATCCGTTCGGGTGACTATTTCTATTCGTTTGCCCAATATAGAATTAGTTTTAAGTGAAAACAGATTGTCTTTCCAATTTTTTTATGTTAAATTTAACTATATGTAGATGTAGACCGTATGGGAGGTTAAGGTTTTGCAAACACTGTTGACTGTATTACTAATTATAGATTGTCTTGCACTTGTAGCAGTTGTATTACTTCAGTCAGGTAAAAGCGCGGGATTATCCGGTTCTATCGCTGGTGGAGCGGAGCAACTATTCGGCAAACAAAAAGCACGTGGAATTGATGCAATTCTTGAACGTACTACGGTAGTTTTAGCAAGTGTATTCTTTATTTTAACAATATTATTGGCATACTTTGTTTAAAAAGAAGATCCTGGCCACATATGGTCAGGTTTTTTCTTTTTCACTTAATTGTATAATATGATACTTTTTTGTTGCAAAAAGATTGTGCACTTGTCAACAATAGTATTGCGGTAAAATGTTAAAATTTTACAACTCACTGCTGTTTTTGTAAGCTGAAATAAGGGTATATTTAAGTAATATGTAAAAAATACAACTAATTGTACGTTGAGAGAGGAAGATAGGAATGAAAATTACGCCACCAAAACCGTTTACCTTTAAAAGAGGGAAACGTGCGGTATTATTACTGCATGGATTCACAGGAAATAGTGCGGATGTACGCATGCTTGGGCGATTTTTAGAAAAAGAAGGTTATACATGTCATGCACCAATTTATCGTGGTCATGGTTTAGAACCGGAGGAATTATTGAAATATCGCCCTGATGATTGGTGGGAAGATGTGCAAAAAGCGTATCAAGAGTTAAAAGAGATGGGACATGATGAAATTGCGGTTGCGGGCCTTTCTTTAGGTGGTGTTTTTTCACTAAAGTTAGGTTATTCTGTTCCAGTTAAAGGAATTGTACCGATGTGTGCTCCAATGCATTTGAAATCAGATGATGCTTTATACAAAGGTGTATTAGCTTTTGCCAGGGATTATAAGAAAAAAGAAGGAAAATCACTGGAACAAATTGAAAAAGAAATGGATGAATTTGACTCAGCAGATTTAAAAGATCTTTTAGCACATAATCAAAAGTTATTAGATGAAGTAAGAAACAATATTGATATGATATATGCGCCAATTTTTGTTGTGCAAGCGAGAAAAGATGAAATGGTAAATATCGAAAGTGCCAATATTATTTACAATAATGTAGAATCAACAGAAAAACAGATAAAATGGTATGAAGAGTCACACCATGTCATTACGATGGATAAAGAAAAAGACGAATTACATAAAGACGTATTAGCGTTTTTAAATAGCTTAAATTGGAAAGAATAAGGGGAATAATAGATTTAGGATGGAAATAGAAAGGAGGGGTTTTATGGAACAGCAACAATTAGTTGAAAAGCTGTTAGATTATATGAAGGAAGAAGCTTACAAACCTCTTACTGTAAGTGAACTTGAAGAAGCGATGGGAATCGAGGATTCCAATCAATTTAAAGATTTTGTAAAAACCCTTGTTTATATGGAAGAAAAAGGGTTAGTAGTCCGGACGAGAAGTAATCGTTACGGTTTACCTGAAAAAATGAGTTTAGTACGTGGACGTCTTTCCGGACATGCGAAAGGATTTGCCTTCGTTGTACCAGAAGAACCAGGTTTAGATGATATTTTTATCCCACCGGGTGAGACGAATAACGCCTTAAACGGAGATATTGTTTTAGCAAAAATAACAAAGGAAAGTTCCGGTGCTCGTCGAGAAGGGACGATCGTTCGAATTTTAGAGCGTGGGGTTAAACAAATCGTCGGTACTTATACAGAAAGTGCCAGCTTCGGATTTGTTATCCCAGATGATAAAAAGTTTAACGGAGATATTTTTATTCCGAAAAATGCTTCGATGGGTGCAGTGGAAGGCCATAAAGTTGTTGTTAAAATAACGGTTTATCCAGAAGGTCGGATGAGTGCAGAAGGTGAAGTTGTGCAAATTCTCGGTCACCGAAACGATCCCGGCGTGGATATATTATCTATTATTTATAAACATGGTCTGCCAATTGAATTTCCTGAAGAAGTGATGGGACATGCACAGTCAGTGCCTGATGAAATTTCTGAAGAGGAAATGAAAGGTCGACGTGATTTACGCAATGAAGTATATGTAACGATTGACGGAGCGGATGCGAAGGACTTGGATGATGCGGTTACCGTTACCCGATTAGATAACGGAAACTTTAAATTAGGTGTATCGATTGCCGATGTAAGCTATTATGTGACTGAAAATAGCCCAATCGATAAAGAAGCTTATGAGCGAGGAACGAGTGTTTATTTAGTGGACCGTGTGATTCCAATGATACCTCATAGGCTATCAAATGGAATTTGTTCGTTAAATCCGAAGGTAGACCGTTTAACTTTAACTTGTGAAATGGAAATTAACGACCGCGGTGTCGTTGTAAGCCACGAAATTTTTGAAAGTGTCATTAAAACGACGGAGCGTATGACGTATTCCGATGTAAATAAAATTTTAGTGGATAAAGACGAAGAGCTTCGCGAAAAATACCGTGAACTTGTGCCGATGTTTGAAGCGATGGAAGAATTAGCGGCGATTTTACGGAAAAAGCGTATGAAACGTGGCGCAATTGATTTTGATTTTAAAGAAGCAAAAGTGTTAGTTGATGAAGATGGTCACCCAACGGATGTTGTTATTCGTGAACGATCAGTGGCAGAACGTTTAATAGAAGAATTTATGTTAGCAGCTAATGAAACTGTAGCCGAACATTTCCATTGGTTAGAGTTGCCGTTTATTTACCGTATTCACGAAAATCCGAAAGAGGATAAGCTCCAACGTTTCTTTGAATTTATTACGAATTTCGGTTTAATTGTGCGTGGAAAGGCAAATACAGTTCATCCACGGGCATTACAAGAAATTATCGAAGCAGTTCAAGGTAAACCGGAAGAAATGGTTGTAAATACCGTTATGCTTCGTTCAATGCAGCAGGCAAAATATTTTGATGAAAATATGGGTCACTTTGGTTTGGCAACCGACTATTATACGCATTTTACTTCGCCAATTAGACGTTATCCAGACTTAGTTGTTCATCGTTTAATTCGGACATATATTATTAAGGGTGAAATCGATCCACAAACTCAAGCAAAATGGAGTGCGCTATTACCTGATATTGCTTATCATACATCAAAAATGGAACGTCGTGCCGTTGATGCGGAACGAGAAACAGATGAACTGAAGAAAACCGAGTATATGGAAGATAAAATTGGTGAAGAATTCGATGGGATTATAAGTTCCGTTACGAACTTTGGGATTTTCGTTGAATTACCAAATACTATTGAAGGTTTAGTCCATGTTAGTTATTTAACGGATGACTATTACCATTATGATGAGCGTCAATATGCGATGATTGGTGAACGAACAGGAAATGTGTTCCGTATTGGTGATGAAATTACAGTGCGTGTCATTGGCGTAAATAAAGAAGAACGTTCTATTGATTTCGAAATTGTCGGGATGAAGGAAAAACGGAAACGGGAGCGGGAAGATCAACCGCGAGTTGTCCATGCTAATCCTGATAAAAAAGGAAAAGCAAAGGAAAACGCAAACGGTGAAAATAGTGAAGGAAGAAAGCCAAGACGGAAAAAGAAATTTTACGAAAATGTACCGAAAACGGTGCGGAAATCGAAGAGAAAATGATTTTTTTAGCCTCTGTTATAGAGGCTTTTCTACTTCTTTTGATTTTTTACAAATAAAGTTTTAGTTTAAAAAATGTTCAAAGGTAGATTGTTGGTCACGTTGTAATGATACCAATTTTTTGTTAAAATTAATGTTTACTAGGGGGGAATTCCATGCCAAAAGGAAGAGGTAAAACAATCGCACAAAATAAAAAAGCTTACCATGATTATTTTATCGAGGATACGTATGAAGCAGGAATTGTTTTACAAGGTACAGAAATAAAATCAATTCGTGCTGGTCGTGTCAATTTACGGGATGCCTTTGCTCGTATTGAGAAGGGTGAAGTGTTTATGTATAACGTTCATATAAGCCCTTATGAGCAAGGAAACCGGTATAATCATGATCCGTTACGCCCACGTAAGTTGTTACTACATCGTCGTGAAATTGATAAGTTATTGGGTGAAACGAAGGAAGCGGGATATTCATTAATTCCGACAAAAATTTATCTTAAAGATGGCTATGCAAAAGTAGAAATAGCTTTAGCAAAAGGTAAAAAGAAATACGATAAACGTGAAGATCTTAAGAAAAAAGAGGCAAAACGTGAAATTGAACGTGCCTTTAAAGAAAGGCAAAGATAAAGATTGTAAATCAAACCAAATCATACCACTTGTCATTTTGTATAAAATGTTGCTATAATAAAGTTGTCGCTGAGGAAGTGACATAAAAACTAAATAGCAGTTAAGCTAATAAATCTATCCTGAACTACCTATTATATTATAATGGGGACGTTACGGATTCGACAGGGGTAGATCGAGCTTAGGCTGCGAGCCGAGTCGGCGAACTCGTCAAAACGCCACGCCAATAATAACTGGCAAATCTAATCAATCTTACGCTTTAGCTGCCTAATAGGCCTTAAGCGGCTCCTCCCTCCATCGCCCGTGTGGTAGGGTCAGGGGTTCATCTTAGCGGGATACGCCGGTTGCCCGCCGTCTGAGGGCGAAGGAAGAGACTAATCAGACTAGCGTTCACAAAGCCTGTCGATAGGCCGAGTGGACTTGCGAAATTGCAATATATCGACTACGCTCGTAGACGCTTAAGTGGCGATACCTCTGGACGTGGGTTCGATTCCCACCGTCTCCACCATACATAATTTGGTGGAATACCCTTAAAAGTTGTGACAGGAACCATAAAATTTCCGTTTGGAAACTTTATGGTTCTTTTTATTTTAGGAAATTATTTGGTTCCAAATGGTTTCAAGATAAAATTCACTATATAATAATGAGAGCCTTAAGACCAAATGGCATTAGGAATTTTTGAATTTAGTTAGAAATTTGTATCATAATTTTTCTAGTGCTTCTTTTAATTTACCAATTTCTTCTTCATTTAAAGTAATACCTTTCCCCATTTTTTCGCGATTTGGCGCCCAATCCCTAATATCATATTTTGGAGATCGACCGTTCCAACTAATAAGGTTAAATTCCTTTTGCCCTTTAGTTGTTTTAGATAAAATAGCAATTTGCTCAATAATTTCATATTTTATTTCAGTCATTTTTAGTTCCCTCTTCTAATAATATTGTTTTTTCTTGTTCATTTAATTTAAAAATATCGCCTAAAAAATCATCAATATCAATTAAATCAAAATTTATATTTGCGAAGTCATCCAATAATATAATAGGTAAGTCTTTTAAAAATGCATTTTTATAAATTAAATATCCATTTGCTTTAGGAACTGAAATTTTTCTATAAATTGATGTAATTATAGTAGAGTTTAAATATTTTAGTAAAAAGGATTCGAATTTTTTGAACTCATCCTTTATTTCCATACCACAAGCACTATCGGTATAAAAACATTCATCAACAAGAACAAAATCATTATGATCATTTACTTCTGAAAATACGAATTTTCTATTTTCAAAATGTGTTCTTTTTCTTGGATTCCATAATTCATACCATTGTTTGTTACTTTTCACAAAATAGCCTCTGCTAAGAAGCAAATCTTTTTTTGATAATAAATATTCATAAAGATTTGGATTTTTCCCTTTTATCTCACTTTCACTAATTAAAATATTTTTTCCTTTTTTGTCTACTAAATATGGGTAAAATAAATAATTATCATTTTCAATCAGTTCTCCATTTCTAATATCTTTTCCTTTATATACTTCTACTAGAAATTTAAAATTAATATTATTTTCTAATATAAAATTTTTATCCAAAATAAATACATCATTATTTCCTGTTACTGGAATGTCAACACTAAACTGTACATATTTTTTAAGGAAAGTCATTGATTCAATGAATGTCATGAAAATTAAACGAGCAGGACTTCGCACAATGGCAAGTATCCAGCGATTTATTGAAGGAAAACTACGACTGAAAGTAAATGAAAAGAAATCAGCGGTCGACCGACCATGGAAACGTAAGTTTCTAGGATTTAGCTTTACCTATCATAAAGAGCCAAAGGTTCGTATTGCAAAAGAAAGCCTTAAACGAATAAAGAATAAAGTTCGTGAAATCACATCACGCAAGATGCCCTACCCGATGGGATATCACATTCAGAAACTGAATCAATATCTAATGGGATGGTGTGGATATTTTGTGTTAGCAGACACCAAATCTATATTCCTTGAATTAGATAAATGGATTCGTAGAATACGGAACCGTACGTACGGTGGTGTGAGAGGACGGGAGTTAATCGCTCCCTCCTACTCGATTATCCCCAAACTTCTTTAGAAATGTCTACAATAAAGCGTAATTTATTCCATTGTTCTTCTTCAGTTAATTTATTTCCATGATGTGTTGATGCAAATCCACATTGTGGGCTCAGGCATAACTGTTCTAATGGTAAATATTTAGAAGCTTCCTCAATTCTTCTAAGAATGAGATCGCGGTCTTCTAATTCACCACGCTTAGAAGTCACTAAACCTAAGACGACTTTAGGACCGCCTTTAGGAATATAACGTAAAGGCTCAAAACCTCCTGAACGCTCATCATCATATTCTAAGAAGAATCCGTCTACTTTTTCTTTAGCAAGTAATTTTTCAGCGATCGGATCATAGCTACCTTCAAATGCCCAGTTTGATTGATAGTTACCACGACATAAATGAGTCGTCACATAAAGATCTTCAGGTTTATCTTCGAGAACACCGTTAACCACTCGTAATGCTAGATCTATGAGTTCTTCTCTTGAAAATTCTCCATCATTAAACGGAATATTAGATGCCGCTAATCCAGCAATATACACATCATCTAATTGTAAGTAGCGAACACCTGCATCATAGAAAGCTTTAATCGCATCACGATAGGCTTGAATAATGTCATTTGCATAATCTTCAATATCAGGATAAATGGTAGCATCACGGATACCTTCATTAAACAATTGGTTTGGGCTTGGGATGGTTTGTTTTGCTATCGCACGACCACCAACGATTTCATTAAACAGTTTAACATCTCGTACATGTGGATGATCTGGGTTAAATGAAATTTTACCGATATTGCGTACATTATATCTTTCAGTTTCTTGATTGCCATGGAAAATATAACCCTTTTCAGGGATGTATCCTTCGATACCATTTAAATGTTCAAGGAAATCTGTGTGCCAGAATCTTCTTCTAAATTCACCGTCTGTTACAGCTTGTAAACCAACTTCAATTTGTTTATCAACGATTCTTGTGATTTCTTCTGTTTCAATGTCATATAATTGTTCGGCTGTGATCACGCCTTCTTGAAAATCTCTTCTTGCTTTATGAATACGTTCAGGACGTAGTAAACTTCCAACATGATCAGCTCTAAAAGGTGCGTTTGTTTTAATTAATGTCATCATCAATCATCTCCCTATAAATTGATAAGTTTAGTTAGATTAATATTGTAATTGAATAAATGCTTTTTCTAAATCGGTAATTAAATCGTCAGCATGTTCTATGCCGACAGAGAATCTTAATAATCGGTTACAGATTCCACGTTTGATACGTTCTTCTTCTGGAATATCTGCATGTGTTTGGGTCGCTGGATATGTGATAAAACTCTCAACGCCACCAAGACTTTCAGCAAATGTAATTAATTGAATCTTTTCTAGAAATGGCGCGATCCATTTCTCCTCTTTTAGTCGAAATGATAGCATTCCACCTAGACCTGGGTACAAAACTTCAGCAACGACAGAACTGTTTTTTAAAAAATCAACCATTTTTTTGGCGTTGTCATCATGTTGTTTCATACGTAAATGCAATGTTTTTAAACCTCTGATCAAGAGCCAAGAATCAATCGGTGAAAGGACAGCTCCGGAACTGTTATGATGGTAAGCTAACTTGGTGCAAATCTCTTCACCTTTGGCGACAACTAGCCCCGCTAGAACATCATTATGACCCCCGATATATTTAGTAGCACTATGGATGACGATATGAGCACCACATTCTAAAGGTCTTTGGAAATAGGGTGTTAAAAAGGTATTATCAACAATCAGTAATAATTGATACTGGTTTGCTAATTGAGCAAACCGTTCAATGTCAATGGTTTTCATTAAAGGGTTTGTCGGTGTTTCAATAAATAGCGCTTTCGTTTTATTGGTAATGTGTTTTTCTATTTCCTCAGGATGATCAAAGGCTGAATAAATGGTTTTAATTTGATATGCATCTTCATACTGCTTAAGTAAGCGATATGTACCACCATAGATGTCATCAGATGCAATCATCTCATCACCAGATTCAAATAATGACAAGACTAATTGAATAGCCGCCATACCAGAGCTACAAGCGAATCCTTGATCACCATTTTCTAATCTTGCAATGCCTTCTTCAAGAATGGTATGTGTTGGATTCTTAGTACGGGTATAATCATAACCAGTCGATAAACCCAGACCTTGATGTTCATATGCTGTTGATAAATAGATCGGTGGATTAATGGCTCCTGTTTTTTGATCACTCTTATTACCTAATTGCACTAATTTTGTCTCTATTTCTTGCATGTAAGGTCACCGCTCCTTTTTGACGAATGCTTAATAGAAACATTTTCGACAGCTTATCCCCTCCCGTTAAGTTTTTTACCGAACGTATGCTAAAGATATTTTAGGAAATAAAAAAAGTCTCTTCCTGAATATAAGAAGAGACTATTAGTCCGTAGATTTTAGTATCTTCTTATCTTCAGCATTACGCTTCTGGAATTGGCACAGTACTAAATAATTAGCCTGTTGCCGAGATTTCATAGGGCCAGTCCCTCCATCTCTCTTGATAAGAATGTTGCTATGAAATTGTTAATAGCAATATTACTGAATAAAAAACTAAATGTCAAGACAGAATTTAATTTTTCAAATTAATTTATAGTTCATTCAAAAGTATGATATATTGAAACCATATGAAATATACATAATGAAC
>NZ_JAACYS010000064.1 GCF_009996845.1 Pallidibacillus pasinlerensis
AAAAGTTATCACCTTCTTGACTATAAATGAATATTTGTTTATAATTTACATATAATATAGTAAGTATTACTTCCAGTCACCGTTTTGATAGGGAGTTTTTAAAGAAGAGACCATCCAGTCACCGTTTTGACAGGAGTGGTCTTTTTTCACTTTAAATTTGTTTTGAATCCAAATTCATTAACCTTTTTATCAAAATTGATTAACATTATCATACCAACGCCGATTTCTACATCTTTTATAAATTTTGGGAAACAGTAGTATCGGTTATTCTAACTATTCTTAGCTTTAAAACCCCATTGAACTTAATTTATCTCTTCCTTTGATTAAAATCTGGGAGAAATACAAAGGGTTAAAAATTTTATAGTCTTCTATTCAACTTTTACAGTAATTCCAAAAAAGACAAAATTGTTTAAACCTCTACAATTTCATTATTGTTCATTGTAAATTTTTCAACATATTTATTTGAAATTACCTTTTGATCCGTTACAAATGTAACACTGTATCTCGCTCTAGTTATAGCAACATATAAGCCTGCTTTAGTTTTCGGACTACTTACTGCCTCATAATCGCGTCAGAAAGTTCTCTCCAGTTGCCTTGAGATATGATAAAAGGATTAAAAATATCCCAGAAACTTTATCACCAATAAATTTTGGAAAATCTAAGGGACTTACCTAACAAATATAGAAAATCTAAATCTGCCCCGGCTAAATCCTGAACCTCATCAATCATAATGATATCATATATGTTCTCTAGACGTTCGATTACTAATCCGTTTGATCTTGAGTGAAATCAAAAGGTATATCGTCCAAATATGCTGTTAAATTAGACTCCCATCCGTTTTTTTGAGATATGTCTAAAGATATAGCCATTCTTTCTCTGATATTTCCCCAGTTTTTTCCGATAGTGTACGGTTAATCTGTGTTATAGAATCAATTTCAGAAAATTTTTCTTTAATATCTCTATAATTAAAATTTAATGTTGCACGTTGTTTCGGATCCAACGTTTCACCAATTACGCTTGAAATATATCTATCCGTACCGCTCCAATGTTTTCCCTCCGTTGGATCAATTAATACACATTTAACAGGATTGCTTCGTGAAGTTATCGGGTTAGATGCAAATGAATACCAATCTAGGTTTATATTGTGCTACTGTATACTTTGAAACAAGACCTTGCTCTTTCATCATTCGCCCAATGCGACGAAGGGATACGATTTTTCCTTGTTTTTCGAGTTCCTTTTTTATTTTTCTTTGTCCATAAATATCAGGACGGCACACATTGAACCCTGCGATTACTCGGGTTATTAAGTGCTGATACCGAGTATTTGTGACGGTTTTGGCGAATCACGACTATCTTTAAATATTTTTACAATTAATGTAGTTAGTTCTTCCTCTTGATTGTCACGAATTTTTGCTTCGTAATAGAACGTACTTCTAGGAATTTGTAGAATCCGAAGTAGGAAATACATTAAACCGAGAATTCAATCAAGAAGAAGAACTGAAAGTTGTTGTAAGTGATTTAACTTACGTCCTAGTAGCGCAAAAATGGCATTATATCTGCATTTTAGTAGATTTATTTAATCGTAAAATCATTGGTCATAGCGCTGGCGAAAATAAAAGACAATCTAAATCATCTCGAATTATTTCATACAGATCGAGGAAGTGAGTTTAAAAATAAACTCATTGACGAAGCATTAAAAACGTTTGGAATTGAACGATCGCTAAGTGAAAAAGGGCTACCTTATGATAATGCCGTTGCAGAAGCAACGTTTAAAACAATCAAAACCGAATTCGTAAACGGTAAAGTTTTTTCAAGCCTAGAAGAATTAGAACTAGAGTTGTTTGACTACGTAAATTGGTTTAACAACATACGCATTCACGGTTCTTTAGATTACTTAACGCCCAGATAATACAAATCTGTGCACCAAATGAAAGCAAGCAAGATTTAATTCAAAAACGTGCACTTTATTTGGAGAGGCGAGCATGGTAGCCTTGATGGCTGAGCCAAGTTTCATTAAAAACTAGACTTCTTGGCTCATGATCGTGCTCGCAGAGGCTCCAAGTAAAGTGACAAACGGTATCAACAAGATTTTGTTTAATCCGTCTAATGATATTTTAATAAGCAAATGTACCGTAAAAAAGTTGTCTAGTTTAGTGTTGACATACCAGACCCCTGAGGAAGCATTCGCACAATTTATTGTTTGTGTGGCCTAGGCCACACAAACAATAAATTGCAGGACTGACCAATAAAGTGGTTTTACGAAAGTGTTGCATTTAATATTGCAATTTAAGCACATTTTATATTAAAATATAGAATATAATTAAATTTTAACCGATGAAATTCTTATGAACTTTATAAACTCTGTGCTTTAGCATACTGTTAATCAAAAATTGACAGGATGAAAAAGCACTTCATTTTCTCGTACAGATTCAAATGATTAAACCTGTCCTATGAGGTCCTCTTTGACCCTAAAGCTGATACACTAGGAATGGATGTATAAAGTGAACAATTGGACCTCTTTTGGCATCTAAGTTTTTGAGGAGATGAATATGAACAAATCAAAAGGCTTTATTGAAGCAGAAATAAGTAAAGCAATCACTCAATGGGAAAAAGAATTCCTCGGCCGAGGTTCATTATCAGTTAAGACAGATATTTTACGAGATATGATCATTGTGAATTTACAAGGTATTTTAACACCTGCTGAATATTTAGTTTGTGAAACAAAAGAAGGATTGTTATCTATAAAGAGGATTCGTTCTGATTTAGTTGAATCAGGGATAAAGGATTTAAAGGAAATTATTCTCACGATTACTGGAGAAGAAGTAAAAAGTTTTTTCACCGATATCAGCACTCGTACAGGAGAACGAGTAATGGTATTTAAATTATTTAATAATCTTGAGAAAAAATTTTAAAATAAAAAATAAATATATAAGGGAGATCTTCAAAGAACCTATGTGGTTAGTTGAAGATAAACCGACAATTTTCAGAAAACACGGTTAACAAAAACCGTTCGTTCTGAAATTGTCGGTTTTTTTATTTGAAAATAATGCTTGAAGGAGGGCTAACATGTCAGAAATTATCATACAAAATTTATTATCACCAGTCGTGTTGTTTTTCGTATTAGGAATTATGGCTTCCTTATTTAAATCAAATTTAAAATTTCCAGACGGATTAAGTGAAGGACTAAGTATTTATCTGTTAATTGCTATTGGACTCAAAGGGGGAATTGAACTTTCCCATTATTCCATTGAATCTGTTATTGGCCCTATTTTTGGTGCATTATTTTTAGGAGTCATCATTCCTTTGATGACACTCATTATTTTACGATTAATGAAGATGGATCTAAAAAATTCTATTGGTCTAGCTGCAACTTATGGATCGATCAGTATTGTTACCTACGGAGCTGCCATCACGTTTCTTGAGAAAAGTGGAACAACTTATGAAGGATTTATGAATGCTTTAGTGGTGCTAATGGAAAGTCCTGCAATCTTAGTTTCATTACTGTTATTAAATATCATAGAAAAAAATAGGAATGTATCAGAAATATCCTATCAAAGCATGAAGTTTATTCCAGCACCAGCAAAGCTAATTGATAAAGAAGTCATTAAAGAAAGTATATTTGGAAAAAGTATATTGCTGCTGTTAGGAAGTTTATTCATAGGATTGGTCCTTGGAGAACGTGCTGTACCAACGGTTAAGCCATTATTTATAGACTTATATAATAGTGTGTTAATTCTTTTCTTATTGAACATGGGATTGATTGCAGGTAAGCGTCTGCCAGAAGTGAAAAAACACGGTTTCAAATTACTGTTGTTTGGATTAGGTGCTCCGCTTCTTTTTGGAAGTTTAGGCGTTTTCGTAGGGAGTCTTGCCCATCTATCTTTAGGCGGAAGTACATTAATGGGGGTTCTAGCAGGAAGTGCTTCTTATATTGCTGCACCAGCGGCATTAAAAACTTCTGTCCCAGAAGCAAATCCTTCGATTTATTTAGGATTATCATTAGGAGTTACTTTCCCGTTTAACCTTGTTATCGGAATACCTGTATATTATGAAATCGCTCAATGGATTGTTTTTTAGGGACATTTTTAGGGAACAGTCCTGCGATACTTTAAAGTATGAAAGAGAAGCGTGATGAAGGTAAGAAATATTGAGTTCAGGGTTGGATTCAAAATAACTATAGTATTGGTTTTACGTTAAATGATAGGGTGGTGACGTGATGTCGCCATCCTTATGTTATTTTTTATCGGCTCTATAATAAATGTTGGGGTTTTCATACAATTTTGGTCAAAAAAAACTTAGACGGCACAACCAACACAATAAATTAGTTGTGCCTTTTCCATTTCTCTTCAATAGTGTTTAAATATTCATTTGGTTCTTTTTTGAATCTTCTTTGTTTTATATGCTCGCCAATACGTTCCCATTTATTCGCTTCAGTATTATATGCTGAATAATTAACATTTTTTATCATTTGTAGCCCTTCCTGTTCATTAGAAACATTTTCTACAAATACAATGTTTTCACCGTGTCGGATAATATATCGATTCCAAGTCCGACTACCTGTGATTCTTCGGTGTTTTTGCTTTATTCTTCTAAAAAAGAGTTCTAAATCATTATTCGTTCTCGGTATAAGTGGATAATCATAAAAGGTGAAAAGTCCTTTCCAAAATCTTTTACTATACTTTAATAGGTTCTCTACAAACGGTTGATCTTCTTTCCGATTGAGCTCTTTTTCCATTTGGTTTAAATATTGCTTCAATCTGTTTTCGACCCAAAAACTTGTTTTATTCTCAGAAGGTTCCATAATGGTGGCAATCTTTTTAAATCGTGTATCCCAACGTTTTACGAGTTGATAATCTTCCTTATAGTTATCAACATTTCTGACTATTCTGAACAACTTTTCAAGTAGAGGAGTCCCCTTTTTTATCCAGGCATTTTTCAATCGAATCTTTAATCGCATTCGTTCGTTCAAAAACACAAGTGCCTGGTAATTCGAATGGTGGCTTACCATCTTCTAGAAGAACGGATCGAATAGCCGCAATATAGTCACTTGCTACCTCTTCTTCTATGTTTTTAGATGGAGAATTTTCAATTTTTCTTTCAACTTCCCTTATTCCCCTTAGCTTCTTTTTGATATTCGTTTTTAGTTTTCTATCTTTTTCAACTAATGGTTTGGCTATGTCTTTAAAGTAATGAAACTGACAATATTGATACGGAATATCTGGAGCTATTTGTTCAATTGCTAAACGAATGGATTGTTGCCCATCACTGATAAAACTTTGGATTGGATAACCCCAGTCTAAAATGTGTTGAATAATACCTATCAGTTCTTGAGAAACACTGCTTTTTAAATTATGTGCAGCTAAAATAGTACCACTAAGAACTTCACGGATGACATACAATGTTTCGTTACCTTTTTCGGGTTGGACACCATCAATAGATAAGACAATTCCTCCATGTTCTTTCACAATATTTTCTAATGTCTCTTTCATATTTTCTTTAACGCTTGCCCGCAGTAATAACGCATATCTTTCATAAAGTTTCTGTACTTGCCTCTCAGAAATTTTCACTTCTTTTTCCGATAATATAGTAGCTATCTCAGATCGAGTCTTATGTTCTTTAAACCGTAAATATCCGATATATGCGATGACATCCATTCCATAAGTAATGTACTTCATACTTAATTATTCGGCTTCAGCTGAACGATATACTGTGTCATTAGAACAGGAGTTATTCTCACATCGGTATCCTAGATTTATGATTTTAAATTCACCTTTTAGGGTAGAAATTGTTTTTCTCCAAACAGGGTGACAGTATACTAATTTATTACCACATTCTGGACAATTAATTATCTCGGGTCTAAAGTATTTTGATTCGATTGGATTTAATCTATTTTTGGTACGCATAAATAATCACCAACTTAAATAAAATTCAGGTCTATTATAACCTAAATTTAATGTTGGTGTTATTTATTCCGTCTAAGATTTTATATTGATGATTGTTGATAGTACCACGCTTATTAACAAATATAAAATGTGTCAATATCAAACGAAAAGATTTATTTCCATTTTTTTGCAACCATGTTGTCATTCACAATCGAGTAGGAGGGAGCGATTAACTCCCGTCCTCTCACACCACCGTACGTACGGTTCCGTATACGGCGGTTCAATTAAGATAATTGACGCAAGTTTTCATAACGTGCTTCAAGACTTTTCAGCCCTTGGTTTCTCCAATAGGAGTTACCAAGGGTTCTGTGTCATATTGGACTATTTGAAATACGCCAATAACTCTTCCGAGTATTTCCCCATTCATACGCTTGCCATTGTGCTAAGTCCTGCTCGTTTACTTTTCACGTAAATGTTACAGTCCCGCATATCGAACGAATTTGTGTCCTCTTCTTTCCAATTCTTTATCTAGTTCATCTAGTACAATATTAGATAGTAGCGGACTTTGAATCGGTTACACTTAGTTGGACAGATCTATTAAGGTCATATAGACTTGATTCAACTTAATCGGAGGAGAATCGAAAATGACCAAAAGGAAAAGAAGAACTTTTTCAAAGGAATTTAAAGAACAAATCGTACAGCTGTATGCATCTGGAAAGCCACGAGCCGAAATTATCAGGGAGTATGATCTGACACCCTCTTCCTTTGATAAATGGGTCCGCCAACATAATACGAGTGGCTCTTTTGAAGAAAAAGATAACCGAACGCCTGAACAGGAAGAACTAATTAAGTTACGTAAAGAAAATCAAAGACTGACGATGGAGAATGATATTTTAAAGCAAGCCGCGCTGATCATGGGACGAAAGTAGATGTGATTCGAAATAACGCTCACAAATACTCGGTATCAGCAATGTGCGACGTCCTACAAATCCCTAGAAGTACGTATTATTATGAGGCAAAAATCAAAGATGACCAGGTAGAAGAGGAGCTGACAAGGCTTATCAAAGACATATTCAAATCCAGCAGAAATAACTACGGCCAGAGAAAAATAAAGATTGAGCTTCAAAAGAAGGGTTGGCAAGTGTCGCGCCGTCGTATTGGGCGGATTATGAAAGAGCAGGGACTTGTCTCCAAGTATACCGTAGCCCAGTTTAACCCCCGTAAAACTTCAGTCAATGAATCGGAGGTTGGAAACGTACTCAATCGAGAGTTTAATCAAGACAAGGAGTTAAAGGTTGTTGTCAGTGATCTGACTTACGTCCGTGTGGGATATAAATGGCATTACATCTGTGTTTTGGTAGATTTGTATAATCGCGAAATCATTGGCTACAGTGCCGGTCCCGAAAAAACTGCGGCCTTAGTTCAGCGTGCCTTTGCATCGGTTCCCTATAGTCTGAATCGCCTTGAATTATTCCATACTGATCGGGGTAGTGAGTTTAAAAATAAGCTGATTGATGAGGCGCTTGAAGCTTTTGACATTAAGCGTTCCTTGAGCGCAAAAGGAACGCCTTATGACAATGCGGTTGCTGAAGCTATGTTTAAAACTATCAAAACAGAGTTCGTCAATGGCGCCGTTTTTTCTAGCCAACAGGAACTGGATCTTGGGCTATTTGATTATGTGAATTGGTTTAACCATATTCGAATCCATGAATCGCTTGGCTATTTAACACCGAGTGAATATAAACGCAAGCATCAGGCTGAAAGGTGCGCTATTTAGCAGGAAGGCGCACGCTTTACTTGGAGAGGCGGGCATGATAGCCTTGGCGGCTGAGCCAGATTTCCTTACATATCTGGCTTCCTGGCTCGAAAGTCATGCCCGTAGAGGCTCCATGTCAAGCGACAATTTGAATGCACTATCTTTCATTAAAGCTTCAGATTTTCAATACTGTTTACAAGTCTATGTCCCTTAAAATAATTGTTCAGTTTAGTGTTGACATTCCACTTTGTTCTCTGAGCATATAACGAGTTTTTATTACCCCTACCTCTTTTTCCACCTACACCTTTTATATTAGGTGAAGTATGAGTAAAATTATTGTGGGCGGAATAAATTTTATCCCCTTCATTTAGTGAACGAACGTAGTGAGTTCACTAAATGAAGGGGCAAGCAAGCGGAAGCGCGGTAGGAAAAAAGCAGATATAATGAAAAAGAGGGTACTCCTTGGTAGAATGATAGTCAAGCAAAACAACCATTACCGAGAAAGGAGTATCCCTCATGGAAAAGAATATCACAAAATATCCAAATTTAAAAGAAATTGAGCAAATGGTTTGGAGGCAATTACAAGATACCTTCTCCAGCGTTATGAAAAATATTTTGGAGGATATGGATCAACAGATTGCAGAAGAACGAGATAAAAAACGCTATCGACTCATTGATAAAAGAAAATATCATATAACTAGTCTCTTCGGAGAGATTGAATTAAATCGTAATTATTACCGTGACCGGGAGACAGGGGAATATGTTTTTCTCCTTGATCGTTATTTAGAGTTTCATGAGAATATCACGGGTAAACAGATAAGGTAATTTTGGCTAATAGGATTCACGAGCTTTGTCCAAGACGTTCAGAAAAATGGGCGGAAGAAAAGGCTGAAAAGCTCATAGCTGCGGCACTTCGTAATCCATTTCAAGAAACGCTTTTATCAAAGTCATATATTGAGTATAGAAATGTATATTAATATGCTTCTAGAATACCAAAAACACCTATCAAAACTTGAGGTTCAAATAGGTGCTTTGGCAAAGGAGATTGAAGAATTTAAGATTATCAGTACATCCCCGGTATTGGTGAGAAAATCGCCGCCACGATTATTTCAGAAATTGGGGAGATAGATCTGTTTGATAATCCTAAAAAACTAGTAGCTTTTGCCGGTATAGATCCAAGTATCTTTGAATCAGGTCGATTTAAAGATACAGTTAATCGAATTACCAAAAGAGGATCTAGCCGACTGAGACATGCTTTATTTATGGCAGTTCGCTCCGCAATTCGTGATTCTCGCAAACAAAGGACAACAGATGAAATCATTCCTCGTAACAAAAAATACGGGCCTTTTATGATAAAAAACGAGAAGAAGGAAAGCCTTATAAAGTAGCTATAATTGCGTGTGCAAATAAACTATTACATTGGATTTACGCACTTTTAAAAAGCATCTACCTTCCAAGATATTGCTTAGTTAACAAACTTAACCGCTCCATCCAAAACCTTCCAGTAAAAGAACTAAGGAGGATTATTTGGCATGCGTAAATTTAATATATCATAAGTAAGTTATGTTTTTTAGAGAAAAATATTGACAACTATTAGCTGGTTTAGTTTAAGTGTAGCTTCTCATAAACATTACATTATCTTCTAATAGGAGCCTTAGACATAGAAATACCTCCTCAAATTTTTATTCGAAGAGGTTATCTCATGTTTTTATTCTTGATGATTGGCTGTAACTATTTGATGTTCTCCTTAATTATAAATATGACATCCTTCACTTTGGTAAATCCATTTCTTTACTAGAATTTAGTTTTGACGACACACCTTTTGATACATGTTTATCCAATCGTTTTGTCAATTGATAGTGAATAACTATACTTGCAACAATCAATACCACACTATATAAACCAACGAATGATAAAAGAATTACAAGTATCCCCTTTGTTAATATTGGATAAAATACACTATACATCCCTATGCTACCTACACTTCCTATTGCAATAGCAATCCCAGACCATATCGCTACTTCTTTTAGGTAAAGTGTAAAGATATGTTTTTGATTCCAACCAATGGAACGAAATGTATTTATTTCATTTTCTCGTATTTTTAATAAAGATACTAAACTTTCTACAAGTGTTATTATCGAAAGTATATATGTGTTTGCAGTTAATATTAATGATAATCGATTTGTTTCTAAATTTACAAATTCTCCAAGTAAAGTTATACTCGTTTGCTCCATTGTTGAACTTAGAGATATATAAACAAACGAAGATAAAAAACTAACGAATAAAGCCTGAATAAAAGAAGGTCGTATATGTTTTTTAAAGAATGCAAGGTTTTTCCAAACTAGTGATATCTTTTTATTTACATTTTTATTAGGAATTACCTTTTTACTTTGATTCATTTTGTTAATTTTCATTCGAATAAAGAAAAATACGATTAAACAGGTAACTAAAATAGTTATTCCGTACAAGATGTACAAGTAGTTATCAAAGTCGTTGAATTTCTTTATCATCCAAATAAGTGGGGAAGAAATGATTGCGGCTATCAATATTAAAAAGATCATTTCTTTCTGATATAAATTGTTAATATGTTTCTTTTCCCAACCGAGTTGATACATCATTAAAATTTCCTTTTCCGAATGTACTTCCCAAAATTGCATACGATTGACCAGATACGATAAGATAACAATCAAAAAAAAGATAGCCAAAATTCCATTTGTTAAGTTCCATTCACTTACTATACTTCCTGCAGCTCCAAGTGTTGTCCACGATTCTTCTACTTTTCCAATTCCCTCCACATCGACAACAACCTTTTGCGGTGAAGCACCTGCTATAATGGTCACATCTAATCCCATTTCTTCAATTTCTTTAGCCACTTTTTCTATTTTTTCTGCTGCTTCATTCGTATATTCTGTAATACCTGCCACTTTAACTCGTATCGCATCAATGGGTTTTTCACCTTTTATGAGTTCTGCTGATTGGATGTTTGTTACCCCTTCAGCGGGAGAACTAACAAAACTTCCTGGAGTAACTGTTGCTTTGAGTTGGATGGATTCACCTGTATCCTCACTAATATAGGTAACTGGATCGTACTGATAGATTCCCAAAGGACTTGAAGCTAGTTGATTTTCCTTATCCCATATTTCAAGACTATCAACAGGGTCAAGTACCCAAGTAACAGAATCTTTAAGTTCTTCATTGACTAGTGCCTCATCAATTCTAACCCCTACCTTCTCAATATCTCTATAAATTGGCACTCCATTTTCTTCTCCGAGTTTTTTCAATGAGAGATGTCCATCTTTATACAGATAATCTAAGTAACCTGCTCGATAATAAACACTTGTTGGTTGATAATTTACCGATATAGGAATTCCTAACTCAGTTAAGGTATTTATATTTCCATCTTTATCTATATAAATACCATCCATGTTTTGAATAAAAGGATTGATTAAATCGGTAAAATCCAATTGACGGTCAACTTTTACTATTCCTTTTACTTCTTCTAAATTCTGTACAAAATGTCTATATTCTTCTGTTCCAAAAAGATGAATGAATTTTGTTAAATACTCTGAAGATTCATTTCCGATTCCATAATCTTTTCGGAAGTTTTCCACTTCATTGTCTGTTAATTCTAAGGATTCAACTTGTAGGTTAGCTTTCAGAGCAGATCGGCTATTCAAAATTTCAATTATTGGAATAGTAGTAGCATTTGGAAAGAGGTTTGCAATATCCTGTCCCCATCCTATTTTTGGTGCTTCAGAATTTATGGGGGCGAATGAAATATTAGTTAATTTTTCTTCTTCATCTGGATCAATTGCAACTAATAAATGGTAAGTCGTCGCAAGAGGAAATCCTACTGTTTCCTCAGTACATTCATTTAATAAATCCTCATGATTAATCGCATATTCTTTTTCACCAGTTGGTAATTTAAGTTGAAAACAAGAATATTCTGTTCCTATAGCATAATCATTAATACCGTCCGTCGTGTAATATTGCAACATATAGCGATTGTTTTCATTATCTAAAGACTCAATCACTACATTGTTTTTTACGGATGCAAAATAGCCTAATGATGCAACGGGTGCAGCGATTTCAATATCTTCACGTTTTTTTATCGTTTCCCATTGTTCAATAGAGATACCGCCATGCCCGAAACCTATATAATTCTCTGGAACCATACCTAACTGGTCTTCAAGAGGATGTTTACCCTCTTGGGTGCGAACGAGCAAATCATAACTACCTCTTGCATAATGTGTAACATCAGATTCTACCTTTTGATGGATATTTTGGATAGAACTAAAAGTTAATGGTTCCATAATAAAAATAATGATAATGGCAAGGATAAATAAAAAACTATATAGTTTTTGTCTAATTATTTTTTTCAAATATAGTTTATCCATACTTCAACCACCTATAAACCAACAGTTGTTTCATCTTGTATTTGGCCATCTCGTAAATAGATAGATGTATTTCCCCATTTAGAAACCTCTATGTCATGTGTAACTAATATAATTGTTATTCCTTTTTTATTTAATTCATCTAAAACCGCCAGTATAGTTTCTCGGTTCTCTTGATCTAAATTCCCTGTAGGCTCATCACACAATAAAATTGGGGGGTTGTGAAGAATGGCTCGAGCAATTGCTGTTCGTTGCTTTTCACCACCCGAAAGCTCGTGAGGTAATGCGTTTATACGATGTGTCATATGTAATTCCTCTAAAACAACTTTCGCTTTTTCTTCAATAAGTTTTCTCGGCTGGTATGGCCATTGTGGAAGCATTACATTTTCTAACACGTTATATTGTTCAAATAGCCGGAAGTCCTGAAATATGTATCCTATTTGTGATCTTCGATATTCCTGTATCTCATTGAGAGATAATACTGATAGTTCCGTTCCATTGACTGTAATTGTTCCCGATGATAGTCTGAGCATCCCGCCTATCACGTTTAATAGCGTCGTTTTTCCAGAACCAGATGGGCCCAGGATATTCACCCATTGTCCTTTTTCAATACACATTGTCACATGTTTTAAAGCAAAAACCGTATCTCTCCCATTAAATCTGACAGAACCGTTATTTAAATGAATAAACATCTCTTTCTCTCCTTTAAAATATGTACAAAAACGAAAGTATCGATTAAAAGTAAATTGCTCTTAGATTAATCAAAGAGCAATTTACTAACTTCTTACAGTACTATTCATAATTGTTTAGTTATCAAACAACTTAACATAAAAAGAAGATAGAATTAATATCTGAAATGGTAGACTTTTCCTGTAGCTAGTCCAACAGTGAGAGATGGTTCCTTATAATCATATACAGATAAAGTTGGTGTATATGTGGTTGATTGAACTCCACTTTTGAGTTGATAATTATGTTCATACGTATCTCCAGTTCTATTGGTACGGCTTTGAGTTTTGATATTACCATCCCCTAAGTTAAGTCTCCAGGTATATTCTCCAGAACCTCCGCTCCACGACATTGAGAACTTCGCTGTAGCTAGTTGTCCACGGATAGTCTGACTTGGCGTAATCTTCGCTGCTGCGCTTGCTGTACTAGAAATAGATAATAGTAATACTAGAACAATACCTAAAGAAAATATCTTCTTTTTCATATTAATATCCCCCCTTCCTTCTTTTTTGACTAAATATTAGCATAATTTTTTATTTTATACATTACATTTTCGTTACAGAATTATTACAATAGATGAAATTATTAGTTAATTTATTCACAAAATGGATCTGTCTATCTTTTACCTGAGTAAAGTTACCTGTCCCTATCTAAGCTAGAAACACATATTGCAGGAATGCTGCCCGTTACTTTAAGTACAAAATTTCACATTCTCCTTTTTAGTTGCACCACAATTTGGATTATGTAAATATTAGTCCTAATACAATCAGTTTAGTAATATATAATGTTTTATTAACATACTGCCAAATTATACCGAAATTAATTTCCCGAAACATTAAACTTTACAGAAAAAATCTGGTCATTCAATTATATTAATTTAATTTTTTCAACGAGTTCTTTTCGTTCAGTTAAGGGTAGTGTTTTAATTGCCATTAACAGAGCTTCAATGGTTAACCATTTGCTTTCCTTTTTCAAAAATAACCGGATTCTTTCTTTTAAAGAATCTGATACTTCTGTTTCATTCATCCCTGCTTCAATAAATAGTTGCACAATTTCATCTACTACTTCAGGAGTAATCTGCTTTTCTCGCTCTTGCAACTCTTCTTCGATCTCCGACCAATAATCTCTCAAAAATTGCTCCCACTGGTCGTCCTCCAAGTAAAATAAATCTATATAATAATTCTGGTAAGTAATCTCTCCATCCTTTTCATAGAAATTTCTTTTACCAAAGTTATTATTTTGCTGGGAATATAAAGCTTGTAGATTTTGAACTAACTGATTAAATCGCAAATCCGGTTGCTGCTCCCATATTTTGAACAACAGAGTTAAAATCCTTGGAATCCTCTTCGGATCTCTCACTTTCATACCCCTCCAATACAAAAAAATATCTGCTTACTTTACCGAATAATTTATCTTATCACTGCTTACTTTACCGAGTAATTCACCGGTTAGCTTATTGAGTAAAATTCAAGAACTGGTTAAACCCTTTGATATCAAGGGATTCTTAACATTAAATTTCGGTAAAGCAAGCATCGAAGGATACTTCGATGAGTACTTTACCGAAACACTAATTAACGAACTGCTCATTTTACCGAATTAGAGAGTGCTTTCATTTTCTTGAATATCTTGCTTCTAATCCGGCAATTGTCATATTTTCATTCACATCATTATGTGGTATTAATAAATAAACCCATTCTTTACCACCATTTTGCATTTCGTGTTTGGTTGCATACTTACACCATTCAATCGCTGCATGTTTTTTTGCCTCTACTTCTTTATCGCTATCAATTTTATTAGCTGCTTTCAATTCTACCAGATATTTTTTATCTTCCGTTTCTACTATAAAATCTGGATTGTATGATTGTTTTTGATTATAATAGATTTTCAATTGATTTAAGGCTGGTTTAAACCAGACTTTTACTTTTGGATCTTGTTCACATATAACAGCGAATCTACGCTCATTTTCTGCATCAAATTTTTGGATTGGATATAAGCAACGACTAAATCCACCAAAACTCATTCCCTTAATGGATGAAGGGTTTTCTACAGGAAT
Organism: Pallidibacillus pasinlerensis; assembly: GCF_009996845.1. Classification (GTDB taxonomy): domain Bacteria; phylum Bacillota; class Bacilli; order Bacillales; family Caldibacillaceae; genus Pallidibacillus; species Pallidibacillus pasinlerensis. The sequence continues at coordinate 14,812 of NZ_JAACYS010000064.1, forward strand.
ACGAAAATCTTTAACTTCCTCATCTATATTCATGGAGTATGTGTTTGTCTTTAAAACCTCAAAATCGCTTCTTACATGAACATCATATTCCACTTTTGATTCCACATAATGATCTAACATTTGAGCATGAATATTATTTGCCAATAGCTGCTGATTATATAACAAAACGTTTCTAACATCATTATCGTCCTTTAAATACGATTTGAGATGAGCAATTAATTGATTTACTAATTTATAAAGTAAATCTGCATGTTCTTCATACGATATGTCGTCAAAATCAATTAATCTAGAAATAATATAGTTTTCTAAAGGTTCATTTTCGTTTACTTCAACTTTAAAATGCAATGTGTCTCTTTGTCTTGTTCTTAATTCCTGAAGTAGAATATCCTGAGTAACTGGTTGTAAATTAATATTTGAGACATCTAAATCAAAATCTTCAAAGTCCCAAGAAATTTCACTCTTTGGCTGAAGTATTATTTTTGGAATATCTATTGTCTTTTCAACGATGTAATCTGTAACAGTTTCTACAATTTCTTCAACTACATTTGTTTCATCTTCAAAAACTAACTCCATTTGACCTGTAGGGTATAATGTTTTTATCTCTTTAATAAATCTAATTATTAAATTCTTTAGCGGCTTTATAAAGGAATTATTTATTAGAAATGACCACTTGCATCATTCTTCTTCTCTAATTAGTGAGAAAATAGACTGATTCTTTATTATTCTGATGATGATAAACCACCCAATTAGTGTTAATAAAAACAGTACTAATACAGACAAACAGAAATATTGAATGTAGAAGAAAAAGGAATACAAGGTATTCATAAATTTGGTTAATGAGAATAGTATTAACGCAATAATTGTCGAGGTTATGAGATAAGAGAATTGTTCAAAAAACATCAATTCATAAACAGTTCTTTTTCTCATACCCATTGAGAGATAGACCCCCCACTCACGCTTTTGTGTTTTATACTTACTAAAAACGATGACTGTCATACTAATAATCGATAGCAAAATGGATACTATAAAGGTTAATTTGCCTAAATACCCAACAAAAACAGACATGCGGGTGTCTTCATCTATAAAAGTAGAGATGTTTTGGTACAAACTTCCGGGTGTTAATGCAATAAGAGAATATATTCTCGATTCAATTTCTTTTCTTTCTTCTCCTTTTAAATCGGGTTTTAGGAAGAATGCTAATTCATTGTAACCTTTGAATAAACCTTGTTCGATTGCTGAATCCTCCGAGAACACAATCGTGAACTCAGGATATTCGATAATGGTAGAGCTATCAACTTGAAACTGAAAAGGTTCGTTGCTTACTTCTAGGACTTCAAAATTCCAAAACCGTGTATCATATCCATGGCTTGTAGTTCTTTTCTTTGTTTGGGCAAAGGTTATTGTTTCCCCTTGTAGACTTTTTTCTCCCATGATATTTGATGACACTGGATAATGTATGATAACTTTATCTGAAAAGTCCTGAAAATTATATGCTGGATAAAGCAGCTCAAACTCATCCTCATTCAAGGTGATATATCTTACATTAGGAATAATATATTTATCATTGTAAGTTGAACTTAACGAACCATTTTGAATGATCCATTGTCGAATATCATAGTTTATTTGTTCTTCCCTTAACAAAGGATGTACATCTACCATGAATGGATTCTTTTCCACGAATTCTATATTTTTGTCCTTTTCAATCTCCCTTACATCATCTGGTGGAAATGTTAAGCCTTCCTTTAATAAAACATCCAAATTTTCTCTTGTGTCAAAACCATAGATTTCTTGTGAATTCAAATAATAGTCCACTTTAGAATCCCAAATACCTGCCGATTCTTTTTCTATAAAGACTGAAAATGTAATAATTAGAATCGCCAGTGTCAACATTGAAACGATCAATATAGATTGTTTTGGATAACTTAAAACCTGAGTCCATACTTTCCTTAGTGTAAAATCTTTGATTTGGGTTGGTATTTTTACAGATGTCTTTCTTTCTTGTAATTGCTCTTTAATTAAAGAATAGATTGATTGTTTTCTTATATTCTTAATCGCTCTGAAAGAGCTATATACCGTTATTAAAAATATGGCAATTAACCATAGTGCCACGACTCCCATTATAGGTAAGAATTCAGAGATATCAAAACCACTCACATGAAATGTCTTTTTAATGATAGTTGAATGTAAAATGATTTGTAACGGAATCGCTAGAATAATACTTGATAAAAAAATGATTGTTACTTGAGCAAGGCTTACCTTTAACAAGTCTTTATTGGTAGAACCTACAGATTTTAAAATGCCGAACTTTTTTGTTTGCCCTATATTAAAATAGTGAAGTAAACAAATCATACATAGGAATGAAGCAACTAGTGTAATAACTTGGAACATCAAAGTCACATTAGATATATGTTTAAGATTTGCTAATGAGTTAAAAAAAAGCCTTTCATTGAAAAATCCTTTATGTTCAGCAAGTACCTCATTTGCCTTTTCCGTAATACGTTCAATATTCCCATCATTTTCCTTTAATTTCACTAAGAGGTTTTTATGAGCAGCAGTTATTTCACTTTTCTCAGATAGAAAAATGTTAGGAAAATCATTTACACCTTTTTTAAAATCGTAGGGAACAGACCATCTTGCTGAATAATCTTTAACAATACCAGTCAAAGTAAGACTGATGTTTTCATTATTGATTTTTAGTTCTCTTTGCTCCCCTATCTCCCAGTTACTATCAATGGATTGTAAATAGGAAAATTCTATTGAAACTTCATTTTCTTCTGTAGGAAATGTACCATCAACTAATTCAATTCTTCCCATTTTTATCGCTTGTTCATCCATTTTTCCGACAGTCGCAATATGACCTTTTTCCATTTTAACTGTCCCGACTATTTGGTATTCTCCTACTTTTTCTGTTTTTATGTTATTCAGAGTGAAACCCTGTTTAGTGTTTATATCCAAAAGAGTAAGAGTATGCTCCCCATAGTCTTGATAGCCTTGCTCTTTAATTCCTGCTTTAATTGATTCCGAAGCTGTAAAAACCGATATGATTATTGATAAGATCACCGACAGCACAAAAGTCATTAAGATGAACCATTTTAACCTGGATTTTAATAGATTGTATGCCAGTCTAAGCACTCTCGTTCTCCATTCTTAACTCCCCATTTTTCATGGTATATAAAGTATGAGAAGTATATATTAAGTTCTTTTCATGGGTGACAATTACCAATGAAATTCCATACTCGGCATTAAGTTCGGTTAAGAGTTTAACTATAACTTTGGTTGAATAGTGATCCAGGTTTCCTGTTGGTTCATCAGCAAAGACAATATCCGGGAGGGTAATCAAGGCCCTTGCTATAGCCACTCGTTGTTGCTCACCACCGGATAATAGGGATGTCTTTTTATGTAAAAGGCTGTCGATATACAATCTTTCTGCCAATTCTTTTACATTTAACTTTTGTTGAGTATTCTCATTGAAAATTAAGGGCAATTCTATATTTTCCTTTACTGACAATTCTGGTAAAAGATTAAAAGATTGAAAGACAAAACCAAATGAACAACCTCGTATTTGAGCTTGTTCTTGATCAGACAGCTCATAAAATGAACGATTATTGAAATAGACTTTTCCTTGAGTAGGTTGCTCAAGTCCCCCGAGCATACTTAAAAGAGTGGACTTTCCTGAACCACTCTTCCCCTCTATGACATATATCTTTCCCTTTTTTATTTCAATTGAAGTTGGCTTAACAACCGTTTGGTTATTAAGAAAAGTTTTACTAATCTCACTTGTTCGTAGGATCGCAGACAAAAAAAAGCACCTCCAATAAATTACAGATTATGATATTTTTATTTTCACACACAATTCATTTTTTGGCAAATTATATAAAATACTTCCAATTTTGCAACTATTTGTTATAATGTATTTTAGTAGTTTTAAATAATAATATAGGAGGACAAGAAAATTGAAGAAAAAATAAAACGTGTGCTACCAATATTATTTGTTATTGCATTGCTATTTCCAATTTCAGCCAGTGCATATAGCAAAGGCTACTCATTCAAAATCACGCATAGTGTGACAGGTGGGAAAAATCATGATTTAGCGAATAAGGCTACATCTACTACCGTTGAAGGCAACACATATTGGGCAAGTGGCAGTACTAAGGCTGACAAAGCCAATTATACTGTAACACTAACAAATGGATGGTTTACATCTTATACTGTAAAAGACATTAAGGCAGATGGATACCGTTACAATAAGAGTTTCGGTACAGTAAAGAAAGACACCTATGCTGTAAGAGTGGTGAAATCCACCGGTGGTGCCTACGGCGACTACATTGAAGGATCTGGAACAATAAAACAATAATTTTTATTAGTAGCTTAATAGATCGGTAACATTCATTCTATTAAGCTATTTTTTATGATTGGAGGGTTTGCTATGCTCACTTGGTTATTACAATCTATTGTATTTTTGGCAATTCCTGCTACTGTTCTCTATATCATCATTAGATTGTTATTTGTGAAAAAATATAAAATAAATTTAAGGATGGAAATGATACGAATAGCTTTTCTGTCTTATTTAGTCTGTTTCATATCCATTGTATGGCTAAAACCAACGTACACTTTAAATTATATTCCTTTTAATGCTATCCCTTTCAAAACAATAGCACAGTATTTTATCGCCCTACCAAGTAATGACCTCCCTTTCCTTATTACTTTTAGTAATCTTTTAGGAAATATTGTACTAACGGTACCATTAGGCTTTTTTATTTTTCTTATAAACAAAAGGATTAGAACTTTAACCTTGGCGTTAATAGCATCATCTATTTGTCTT
>NZ_JAACYS010000065.1 GCF_009996845.1 Pallidibacillus pasinlerensis
ATCAGTGTTTTGACGTGTTTTTCATTCTGATAATAAATTGGAATACCAATGACGTCCCAGGAGGACGTGGGTATATAGGTAGGAACTCTTGATATTACACGGTTTTAAAATGTTCTTGTGTAAAGTTTGTGTAAAAATATTAATAGTTTATAAAATACTTAAATGTTAGCAACTTATAAAACTATTTTTCCATATAATAAGAATTTAATTTATAAACTGTAAATACTGATACTTATTATTTATTAATCAACAGGAAAACTTAAATGTCTTCAGGTATATTTATATCTATAGGTAGTCCAATCCTAGAAAAATTAAAAGAATATGCATAAGAAAGATGCTCTCTATATGGAGGCAATAATCTCAGCCTACTACTAGGATTTTGATTGATTTGATTCTTTAATGATGTAATAGGAATTCTAAAAGTTTTTCTTAATAAAACTACCTGAAAATCCATATTAAGCTCAGGATTATTGTCTATTAATGCTCTATTTAAAAGATAATAGTCTAATATGTTCCCTTGCCTAATCTTTTCTGCATATTTATATTTATTATTCTGTTGTTTTTTTGTTAATGATTCATAATTAAAACCTTCTGTATTTTTGTATTGTTCCAATATGTAGTCCTTTAATATGTCTTCTAATGGTACTAGAGGGCATAATGTAATTTCTTCAACTTTACCATTTTCTAAATCACACGCTTGGGTCATCACAATACCATTTATATTACCATAACTTACTTCGAAAAAAGGAAATTCATCACTTGAATGTGTAACAGGAACTAAACAACTTATTATATCACCTTGTGATATATCTGTTGCCTGACTTGAATCAATTACTTCATACCACTGAAATTCCAAAAACAAATCCCCCTATCTATTAATTGTTGGATCAAACTTATAGGTGCCATTTTCAACTTCAGTTATATGTTTAGGATATATTTTTAAAAATTCTTCCATATTATTTATTTTCCTCATTGGAGTTGGTAGTGGTTTTAAATCTGAAACCTGATAATTATAAGTTCCATATTCCACTTCACTAACACTACTAGTATCGGTTTTATTGGGTTCCACTAATATTTCTCCCCCTTTAAAAGCACCACTAATCAGAAAGGATTTTGCTTTTGGTTCTGGATTAGTATATGCTATTGAGGTCATTTTAATGAAATTAGCCTTGGGTTCAATAATTCTTGATGACTCAACAGGTATTGAATCAGATATTTCATTATAAAATGTAGTACCCGTTACTGCAATCAACACTGCAATTGATCCATTGAAGAGTGGACTTTTAAAAAAAGACTTATTTACTAGGGTAACTTGCCCCATTACTCTTCACTCCCCTTCTTAAAAATTACAGGTATTGCAAAGTTTCCAATTGTATCTCCATCAAACTTAATATCCATTGAATAAATTCCTTGTCCCACAAATTGGACGTCCTCAAAGTCAATGCCCATAGTTAGACCTGAAACTTTTTTACTATCATTTTCTTCATCTTTTTCTTTTTCCAAAAGAAACTTCTCGGTTTCAATTAATTTTTCACCTTTAGGGCCTTTAAATATAGCTTGAATATAATGATTACTTCTATTGTCAACTTCTACAAGAGAAAAAACTATTGAGAAAGCAATACTGCTTACTGATGTCTTAATTGTTTGCAATAAGTCTAATTGTACACTCGGTCCTTCTATAATAAAACTTTTACAAAATGCGAAGTTTGTTACTTTAGGCATTTTAATACCTCCAATTTAATAAAAAAATAATTGCACAATTATTAGTTTTTCCAAAATATTCTAATTTTAAAATCAGACTTACAGAAACGAACATAATTTAATTTACTTCTAACAAAATTATAAGCTATTCTATAAATTTCTTGGAGTTTTTACACTAAATTTTTTCTAATTAATTATATATTTAATCAAGATTAATATATAAAAATAATTTGTTATTACTTCAAGGGATATATCTCGTTTAAATCATTGAAAAAGATTTCAACAAATATTTATTTTCATATATCAAATTCAAAAATTGGTCACTTTCAATATTACACTATCAATTCCTTAAAATTATCATCTAATTATGTTTACCAAAAAAATATGAGGTTTTATATGACAATAGTTCTTAACTATTTAGAGGTTTGGTATGTCAACACAAAATTGAACAATTTTTTAAGGTACATGTTCAAATTTGATTATTTCATGCAACTACTATGATTTGAATTTTAATAAGACTTATTCATATTGTTCGCCACCATTGACTTTGTTATTGTCTGTGTAGTGGAATGACCGCAGGTCAGGTGGAAAAACAGCCTTGAGGGCTTACCTGCTGATAAATTGTAACACAGACAATTCGATTCTAAGTATTCGCTGGCGGGGCCCCGACCCCTTCCATCGTCTACTAAGAATCGGGCGCTACAGTAAATGGCAAGCAGCTAACGCTGCGGCTCTGCGATTTATTCTTGAACACTTTACTGAACGGTATTCTTTCCAATTAGATGTTTTTCTTTAAATTCTTTTGGTGTTAAGTAATCTAATGAACCATGTATTCGTATGTTATTAAACCAATTAACGTAATCAAATAGCTCTAGATCAAGCTCTTGTTGACTATCAAACACTTTACCATAAACGAATTCTGTTTTAATAGTTTTGAACGTTGCTTCGGCAACTGCATTATCATAAGGCGTTCCTTTCTCGCTTAGGGATCTCTTAATGCCAAACGTTTCTAAAGCTTGATCTATCAAACGGTTTTTAAACTCACTTCCTCGATCAGTGTGAAATAATTCGAGGCGATTTAGATTGTATTTAACTGATGAAAAAGCACGGTGAACTAGCTCAGCGTTCTTTTGAGGACCTGAACTGTAGCCAATAATTTCACGATTATATAAATCTACTAAAACACAAATATAGTGCCATTTTTGTTTTACTCGAACGTAAGTTAAATCGCTTACAACTACTTTTAATTCCTTGTCTTGCTTAAATTCTCGATTTAATACATTTCCAATTTCTGACTCATTTACTGTTGCTTTTTTAGGATTAAATTGAGCGACAGTATATTTGGAAACAAGTCCTTGTTCCTTCATTATTCGCCCAATCCGGCGTAGTGATACTGTCCAGCCTTGCTTCTGTAGCTCTTTCTTTATTTTTCTTTGACCATAAATATTCCGACTATCCTTAAAGATTTTTACAATTAAATCTGTTAACTCATTATCCTGGTTATCCCGAATTTTCGCTTCATAATAGTACGTGCTTCTTGGAAGTTGAGACAAGAGCACATTGCTGATATCAAGTATTTATGACGGTTATTCCGAATCACATCTACGCATCAAGACATTATCAGCGCGGCTTGCTTTAAAATATCATTCTCCATCATCAGTCTTTGATTTTCTTTACGAAGTCTTATAATTTCTTCTTGTTCAGGGGTTCTATTGTCCTTTTCTTCAAAGGAGCCACTTGTTTTATGCTGGCGAACCCATTTGTCAAAGGCTTATGGCGTAAGCTCATATTCTTTAATAATTTCACTTCTAGGTTTTCCTGAAAGGTGAAGTTGGACGATCTGTTCTTTAAATTCTTTCGTGAATGTTCTTCTTGTTCTCTTGGTCATAATTAATTTGCTCCCATTTTTTTGTAAGGTTTAAGTATATATGACCTTAACTAATCTGTCCAACTAAGTGTAACCTAATTTTTTAATTCTACTATAATCTAGTCTTGATAAAATATGCATTAAAAAAATTTGTTTCATAATTCCTCAGAATGACATACAATTTATCTGAATATGATAATGTCTTATCAAAGTTTATCTAAAAAATATAATTGATAATCTTAAATATTATTTAATGGAAGTACTTAGTACATGACATCACTTGGATAGGTTCAAGGCAAATTTCCCACTAAACAAATCTTTGGTTAGCATGAGGTATGAAATATCAGAAATGTCTCCAATTTTTAATATATATGGTTCATTGGAATCTATACCTGTAAGAACAATCCTGTACTCCTTCTGATGTTCAAAGGATTTATCCTTCTTAAAAAAGATAGCAGGATGATTTTTTTGGTATTCTTCCAGCCTCTTAGAGGAGTTAATGTTGAAATCTTCATAGACGATTTTTCCTGCAAGATAAGTAATTCCCATGTCTTTTAGGGTATTCTCAACTCTTTCTTGGAAAGCCCGTGGATTAATCAATAATGCATATTCTCCAAATTCTTTGACGATTTGCTCGATGTCCTCAGAACTGAAATTAAATTGACAGTCTACACTATTTTCATGTTCTTTAATAATTTTTAGTGAATCTGCACTGATGTGAGTAATACAAAAAATTGGCTTAGTTAAGACATGGTTATAATTAAAGGCGATACGTTCTGCTTCACCTTCAAAAAGGAATTCATTAGTTTCACTGTTATAAAACTTCAAGTTTACATTATTTATCACAGCAGACATTTCATATTTGTCACCGATTCCTTTTTCCCCGTCCTGTTTTTCTCTTTCAATAAAATATCTTCCGTTGTTCATGTATAAATTACCTTTTTGCAGGTCTTCTAAATACTTTTCTTCCCTCGCAAACTTTATGAACATGAAAATATTGTTTTCATCTAGTATTGCAGTCATAAAAATATTATCCTCCCTTTCCTTTAGTTATTAAAGCTTAATGCTATTCTATTAATTAAGTATACTTAAAGCTGTCTGTACAGTAAATCTATTCAAACTCAGCTAGATTTACCTAACAAAGAAAAAACACTACATTCTTATAAGACTAACCTGCACTGTTAGTTTAAGTATATTTCCTCAAAATATTGTAAATTGAAACTAATTCCCTAGTTATAAAGTAAGAGATTTATAAAACTGTAGAAGTATCTTAAAAGATGATGATTGGAAAATATATTTTTATGTTTTTTCAAAAATTCCTTGTGTAAAAAATGTGTAAAACGGTATAAAAAACTGCTATTTTCTGCGATTCTTCCCCAAAAACAAAAACACGCCCAATCGATTGGTACATCTGCGTTTGGGCATGTTTTCCAATTTTCTATCGAAACTCTATTTTTACCTAATGACGTCCCAGGAGAGATTCGAACTCCCGACAGACAACTTATCTGTTCATGGATTCAGATATACGCATGCTAGTATTCTTTTATATGAAGGTGTAAATGTTTCTTACGTTTCTAGTCGGTTAGGCCATGGTGAGGTTGAAACAACGTTTAATAACTGTATCCATGTCATTAAGGAACTGGAAGAAAGAGATCAGATTAAACCTGCGGACATATTTGAAAAGATGAAGGAGACTTGCTCAAAACTTTTTGGAGTTCAAAATAACTGAATTATAATTAACCGGGCACACCATAAGTGAAATAACTTATATGTTGTGCCCTTTCTTCTTCAACTAAAGCACCCGTTAGTTCAATATCTTTATCAATTCAATTTCATCTCTGATTGGGATACCATCGTTACCAATTAAGGGTATCTCTGGTTTTAACTTTCTTGCTTTCTCAACTGCATTATTTATTATTTGGGACAGAATAAAACCTCGTTTTTGATAAAACCTCAATGCTAATAAATTATCGTTTGTTGTTATAAGTTTAAGGAGTTCGCACTTTTTCTTAATAGCAAGATTTTCTACTTCTTGAACTAACCTGGTTCCTATTCCTTTACCTTCTTCAATACTATCTAATGATATTATTTCGCATTCGTTATATTTAATTATGTAAGTAATTAAGCCAATGATATTATCTTCTTCATTTACAGCAGCAAAACCATCTAATGCACTACAATCATAAACTCCACTGGAAATAACCATTTCTGTACTTCCCCAATGTAACTTAAAAAATTCTATTATTTTAGTTTTCGGTAAATCTTCAATTGCATAGATTTTCATTATAAACACCTCAATTATTTTTTTACTCTAATTCAACTATCCTGCCCCGTTAGTTTAAGTGAAATCATCCTCATTCTTTATATAAATTCTTTTTCCCATTTTGTAAAGGAAGGATTCGGAAAAAACATACCATATAAAACCACGATAGTATATTTAAAATATGATGAATGGTTAATAATATAAAAGATTCTTTGCTTTTTTAGTATGTAATTTCAGTAATTCCTTGTGTAAAAAATGTGTAAAACGGCATAAAAAAGTGCTATTTTCCACGATTTTTACCCAAAAATAAAAACATGCCCAATCGCTTAATACATCTACGTTTGGGCATGTTTTCCATTTTTCTAGCGGAACTCTATTTTTACGTAATGACGTCCCAGGAGAACGTATATGTCGTGGTGATTGGGAGGCTAACTAAATCAGATATTCGATATTTCGGGCTAACTAAATTGGTGGATTTACTGTATAACTTTCACTTCTTTTCAAAATATGAACCGCAAACATATGTTGTAAAACTTAAAATGTTGTGCCCTTTCTCCTTCAAACTAACGGAAATGAATCGGAACTTAATATGATGATAAAAAACCGGAGACATTTTACTACTTTCTTAGAACGGCTCCGGCTTGCTCTTATTATTTCATAAGTAAGCTATTTCCCATTTAATATATTGGACACTTTTGTTATAAATTGTTCCTCATTTTTTTTAATTTGTACTTTAAATTCGTTATAGTCATTGCAGTCACAGGGAATCTCTAAGCCACACTTATAAACAATAATATCCTCCCTTGGACTAACATTATTTTCATATGTCGTACCGCTATTTAATCTCAACCCTGTTACATTTTCAGTTTCTCGATTATGAGGATATAAATTTACACCTTTTTTTGCATCAAATCTAAACATATAAGACAACATTTGCTGATAATCACTGCTTCTTATGTTTTCGTACGGTTTATATTTCGCATCGGCGATGATCCGATTATCTACGTTTCTGCTAATAAAATCGGGATAAATTAACCCTATATTCCCCTCAAATAATCGTTGTGCTCCTTTCCCCCCTTTGTTCATGGGGTGATAGAAATCACTGCCAATCAGCAAATGGACATATTCCTCCCAGATCCACGCACCATCAAACAACATACCGTAAATCTGATTCATACCGGATCCCATTTGATATTTTTCATGCTGTAATATCATGATACAAAGTCGTTGTAATGCTCTATATTCACGGTAATATGCATGGCGGATGGGTTTTTTCAAGTTTTTTTCTAAGACTTTTCTTCTATCAAAATACTTATAGCTTTTGGTTGCTTCTACGACGGTGGCCACTTCATCTTTCGTTTTTCGCAATACGTTGTTACCATATGGCTTCTTCTTAATAAATTCAATCGTATGGCGAACCAACTGCATCAGATCATTATCATATGAAAACTCACGTTGATTATATGCTATGTTCCCGATAAAAGGGGTATTATTTTTCACATGGCGTGGAATATCAATCGTTCCCCTAATATTTTCATCATTATACTTTTTTTGGATATACGTTTTGAATAAACCTTTTCTCATTGCTTTTTTTAAAAAGTTAGGAAAGAAAAAAAGTAACATGTTTAGCGTACGATGATTTTGATTTGCATCAGTATTAAGCTCTACAACATTTGGCAAATGCAATACGCATTCTAGTAAATATTGAAAGAAATAATCAGTTTCACCATTTGAAAAACGAGATTCGATGACGAGACGTTCGTTACCAAAGCCTAGAAAACCCATCACATTACTTGAACGATAACATTGATTGATGCTTTGTAAAATAACCTGTTCTTTGCTGATATCTTCCGAATCTTTTATAAGCTCGGGGAAAATAAATACCCCTTCCTTTTCAAGTTGTTCAAGTGTTTTATCGACAATCTTTTCTGTCACATTGGCTACTTCTTGAAAGTGTTTTTTATGAATCAGTGCATTATCTTTAATTTTGAGTTCCTTCATTTTAATAATCACCTGGATAGCCATACGCCTTTGCAAACCTATTCATAATCTCGTCTTCATCATACATACCACGCACATATTCTCATAGTAACGGCTCAAGATAGTCTGTCCATAATTGGTTAAAAGTTAAGTATTTTAATTTCAAAAAGTAAGATGCACCAATATGATAATGTTGGTTAAGCTCCTCCACATTAGAAATTTCATTATTCAGCGCTGTCATTCTACGGATTGCTTCCTCTTTCACTTCACCTAATTCATCTAACATTTCCAATCGATCGTCCGCTTTTATTTCAATAAATCTGAAACGACGACGCATAGCAAAGTCAAAGCTGTCAACGGAACGGTCGATATCGTTCATCGTTCCAATTAGATAGACATTTTCGGGTATGTAAAATCGCTCCTCCGGATTGTCGTGCATGTTTGCATACTGTGTAGATACTTCTCCAGTACGGCCACGATATCCCGGATCAATTGAATAAAATAGTTCACCAAAAATTTTTGAAATTTCACCACGATTAATTTCATCAATAATAAATATGTAAGGTTTCAATTTATCAGGCTTTGCCTTTGGATTGGTGATGGGCTTTTTATTCAATTTAATATCTTTATAAATAGCTAATAGGTAGGAAAAATGTTGTGTCGGATTCAATTTTCCAAAAAAATTAGTTACATCTTTCACTTGGGTGAATGTTTGTTTAAAATCTAACATCGCTTTTAGCTCACTTATACTCAATCTCAACTTATTCGATATTTTGTTTTCTGGAATAGATATATGAATATGCTTATCATCGATTTCGGTAATATAAAATTTAGTGCCACGAGCAGTTTCCAATCCATCTACTCCCAACTCAATGTTTGAAAAATAGTCAAACATCATACTTTCAACCGTTGCTTCTTTTTCTCTTTGTTCTTGGGTCTTTTGAGAATCTTCAAAGTTCTTTTTCGCTCTAGCTATAAAACGCTTAAATATCCCGTCTTTAAGTTCAAATCCGACAGAACCATCATCATTAATCCTTGGCCGCAAACCTTCAACAAAGTCTGAGTAATCATAATTTGGATGAAACTGAACAAATTCAATCTGTCTCTTTTGTTCATCGGAAAGTAGAGAAAAATCATCAAAATAGCCATCACTGATAATATCGGCAGCTATTTCTTTTGCTAGATGCGTTTTGCCTGTGCCTGGTGCACCGTGTAAAATAATGTTTTTAGACTCAATTAGATAGTGGGAATATGGATTTCTATATCCGCTAGTTTCCTGTAGCCTTTCAATATCTACATTTTTGTTCTCGGTTTGCACAGTTTCTTCTTTTTTATCTTTTTCACGATAAATGAGGACAAATTGGTCACCCTCATTCCCAAAACGTTTTAAACATTCCTGAACAAATAAAATTGTAGAGAAAATGTTCCAACTATATATCACGAATTGTTGGCCATCATCATTTCTATAAACTAAATATTCAATTGAATTTCTAAATCGCTTAAATTCCTCAATACTAGGAAATATACCACGAATGATTTCAGTATTTGGCGTATATTGACAAATTGGAAATTGCTCTTTTTCTTCCATAGGTAGTGCGGCAATTTGTTGTTCAAAAACCTGAAAGGCCAAACGGGGCAATGTTTGATTTGAGTTTCGTCTTTCACCCTTATTGTATTTACGTCGGACCTTAGCTCCACTTGCATTTATAAAATATACATCAAGTGGCTTGTAATGATCACCGAGTGCTAGGTTATCCATCGTAAAACGATCGTCTGTTGATGTTACTTCATTGGCAGAGATCGTTAACTTAAATTTTTCTTGCTTTGTTTCAACTATGAAGTCCAATTTTTCTAAAAACTTTTTTGCTTCTTCTGCATGAAATTCCTCAGTAGAGATATCTACATAATTAACCAAATGATTTGCAACTGCAATGACATACTTAACCGGATACGTTTTTCCAGATTCATCAACCAATTCATACTTCTTACTTTTATTTTGGTTTGGTACACCATTCTCGTCGATATACTGAATCGCTTTAAATATATCTTCTTTTGAAATATTCTTTGGAATAGCCATATAAACTCCCCTTTATTGTATTAGGCCACGATCAACCTTAAAAAGAATGATAGAATATAAGACCACTAACTATGCAATGCGCTTTAAAGATAGGGAGTAATTATGAAATGAGTTCTGATAAATATATTTCGATTAAATTACTTCCCCTTAACTTATTATATCTTTGTATCTTCTATTTATCTAATTTCGATCAACTCTTGTGAAAAAATGTGTGAATGGGGTTAAAAATATACTATTTCTATAATTTTGCTCAATATAAAAACACGCCCAATCGCTTGATACATCCGCGTTTGGGCATGTTCCCAATTTTCTAGCACTCTTTTTTTACGTGATGACGTCCCAGGATAGAACAATAACTAACAGCTCATAACATCTTCAATTTACCCCATCTTTATAACATGACAATACCCACACGTCTTTTTCCTTCATTTTACATTAAACGATAAAATAAACAATAATAGATAGGGCATTGGATGTTATGGTCATGCGCTGCTAATAGGCGCACAATATAAGAAAAGACTCGCAGAGTGGCTATAAAGACAGAGATGCAAGTCGTCCTAGATAATAGCTAAAAAAAGCCCGAATCTCATAGAAAAGAAATTCAGGCTTCCTTTTGTCTATTTTATATTATATTAATACTATAACTCTTTTACTACTATATTTTTATTTTTCTAAATAATCCATCAAACGTTCTGGATCGAATCCAATAACCCATTTCCCATTTATTTCTGTTTGTGGAACTCCCATTTGACCTGTTTGATTTACTAATCTTTGCATCATAATGGGATCCCTTTCTACGTTTACTTCCTTAAATGGAATACCGTTTTGCTGCAAAAAACCTTTTAACATTGTACAAAACGGACAGCTTGTTGTTGTATAGACAGTAACATTGTTTTTCATTATTTTTTCCCTCCCTCAAAATTTTCACTTTATAACCCTACATACCCAACAGGGTATATTGAATTATAAAATCTACTTAATAATATTATGAGTAAAGTGATTTCACACCTGTATCGCTTTTCATAATCCCACTGGATCAAAGCTCGAAATCCATTTACCATTAATATTTGTTTGCGGTACAGTGAATTTCCCTGTTTTTGAGATTATTTTTACCATTGCAATTGGATGAATTTCTAAATTAACCTCTTCATAAGAGATATCATTTAGATTTAAAAAATTCTTTACCATTTTACATACTGGACACATGGTAGTTGTATAAACCGTAACTTTTTGATTCATATCTAATCTCCACTATTAATTATTAATCATCTTTCTTATTCTACCTTACCTTTCCAATTATTCATGCCGCCAATCATATCCTCTACTTTGAATCCAAGTGCCTCTAGGATTCCACAGGCAGCCTTACTGCGATTCCCCGATTGGCAGACAATAATATAACTCTTCTTTTTATCTAATTCGTTTTTACGGAGTGCGAGTTGCCTTAATGGGATATGTTTTGCACCCGGTATTTTCCCAGTTGCTATTTCAGCATTTTCGCGAACATCAATAATATCCACAGCTTCTTGATTTTTTAGACGCACCTCAACTTCTTCTGGTGTAATTTGTTTTGCCATTAGACTTCTTCCTTTCTTAATACCAAGCACTCATTCCGCCCTTAACATTATAAATATTTTTAAAACCTTGTTTTTTTAAGTATTTTGCTGCTTTTGCACTTCTCATACCACTTTGACAAATGACAATAATATCTTTATTTTTATCTAGCTTATTTACTTTATTCGGTAGTTCGTTAAGGGGAATATTTTTAAACTGTGGTCGATGGTTTGATTTATATTCACCTGTTGTTCGAACATCTATACATTGAATATTTTTATCATTTATTCTTTTCTTCGCTTGTTCAACCGTTATATTCGTTATCCCTTTTGTTGGAATAAAACGGCTAAGAAAAATAAGAGCAACAGCAAAAATAATAATCCACTCCATTATTCCCATTGATTTAAAGCCTCCTCCTTAATGCCCCTAAAGGTATATTACTAACAAGTGAACTACCCGCCACCTACGCTTCGCTTAGAGGTGGGGGCTTCTCGGGTAATCCCATCTCATGATGGGAAATAGACCGAGCTATCCCTCTCGTTCCAAGAGTTCTTTTTACTATACTAACCCTAACAGCCGCAATCCTTCATGTTTGATATTGATAGAAGCGTTCCAATCACGGTCTGCCACAAAACCACAATCACAGCGAAATGTACGCTCAGAAAGAGATAGAGACTCCTTTACTCGACCGCAACATGAACAAGTTTTGGATGATGGAAACCATTTATCTATTTTGATAAGCTTTTTCCCTTGCTCTTCTAACTTGTATTGGAGAAATGTTGTAAACATCCCCCATGCGTTATCAGTAACACTTTTACCAAAATGTAGGGCTTGTGACATTCCCTTCATGTTGAGGTCTTCGACAACAACACAATCGTACTTGCTTGCAAGATGATGGGACAATTTGTGTAAAAAGTCTCTTCGTTGGTTTGCAACCTTTTCATGTAAGTTCGCTACTTTCAGTCGCTGTTTGTGCCAACGATTAGAACCTTTCTTCCTGCGTGACAAAATACGTTGTTCCTTCGCTAATTTTTTCAATGTTTGTCGATAGAAACGAGGATAATTGGCTCTCTTACCCTCTTCACTATCGACATACAGACCATCCATAGCAAAATCTAAACCAACTACTTTCTGAATTTTTACTTGACGGATATCTTTCTCGTATTCCGTCAAAATAGAAATATAGTATTTCCCTGTCTTTGTTTTCGAAATAGTGCAAGATTTGATTTTATGGTCAGTAGGAATCTCTCTATGTTGCTTCATTTTTATCGGCTTTTTGAACTTTGGTAATTTGATATGACCATCTTCAATCTTAATATTTCCGTTGACCATATTGGTTGTATAGGATTGCTTGTGTTTTTTACTTTTGAATTTAGGGAAACCCGTACGACCTTCAAAAAAGTTCTTATAAGCATTTTGTAAATGGATTTGTGCGTTGGCTAAAGCTAAAGAATCCACTTCTTTTAGGAATGGGAATTCATCTTTGTACTTTGCCGGTGTCGGAAACTTTTGTTCTTTAAGCTTCTCTTTGTTGTCTTTGAACTTTTCATATATTTCTTTACGTTCTGCCAGCATCTGATTGTAAACAAAACGAACGCAACCGAAGATTTTCGCAAGAAGTTGCTCTTGTTCTTTCGTTGGGTACAGACGGAACTTATATGCTTTGTTTGCCATATCGAATCACCTCACTTCATCCCTTGATTTTCTATATACTGCTTTATCACTTCAATGGGGGCGCCACCAGTTGTAAGTAAGCAAAAGCTTCTTGACCAAAAATACTCTTTCCAAAGTTTTCTTTTCACTTGTGGAAAATGCTTTTTGATAAGTCGAGAACTTGCACTTTTATAGGCATTGATGAACTTTGATAATTCACTATTCGGATGTGCTTTGAACAAAATATGCACATGGTCAATATCGTGATTCCATTCGACCAAGGAAATATTGTAATTTTCACCAAGTCGAATAAACATATCTTTTGCATAGTCAGATATGGTATCATCAATCACTTTTCTGCGATATTTTACGACCAGGACAAGATGGTAATACAACAAGAACACTGAATGATTATTATTATCTAATTTCATTGATATAACAACCTTTCATTTATATAAGACTGATTATATCACAACACAAAAAAAGAGACAACTTTAGGCTACGCCTACCAAAATTCATCTCCCACTTTCACTGGTGCATATGCACCTTCTCGTTTAGAAGTAGGAGACTTCTTTCGGAGATATGTTAAAATATCCTACCTATTTTCATGCATCTATATTTAAAACTTTTATACCCACCCGGGTATAAAAATACAAAAAAGGCATGCAACGCTTTTCTAATTAAAGAAAAGCTGTTGAACCTTTATCTACTTTTTACTAATAAATTTACTGCTTCTTTTACAAGTTCTTGCGTCTCTTCACCATTTTTTATATTTTCACGAACACATTGTTCTAAATTCATGCTCACAATTAAACCAATTGTACGATCAATGGCAGAACGTGAGGCAGATAATTGAGTAATCACGTCTCGACAATCTTTATTTTGTTCAATCATATTTAAAACACCTTTGATCTGTCCTTCAATTCGTTTTAAACGATTGACAACTGATTTATCATATTCCATTCAATATTCCTCCCTTTTAAAAAAGGATTGTCTATCATCTTAAAGTGACAAATTTAATACCTTTTTGATATAGCGTTTTTTATAAATGTGTTTTAGTTGCACTCATATTACAATAATAAACTTATTCATTGAATTTATAAGCATTATAATATACCCCTCAAGGTATATTGTCAAGGTACCAGCTAAAAAATTTTTCCAATATATTTGTATCCAAAATTTTTTAAAAAAGGGAGGCCTTCTGTCTTATTGTTGCATTCTAAACAATTGTAAGTAGTAAAAAGTTAATATTAAATTACATTATAAAATATCGATCCAAAGTTTAATGGCAGTACCAGCAATCATAATAGCTAGAATAAACTGTAAGATTTTGGTATTCATTTTCTTACCAACCTTCGTACCGAGTGGGGCGGCTATAATACTTGCAATAATCATAATGATAGCTGGTAGATAATCTACCTGCCCCGTGATCAGTTTACCAATACTACTCCCAATGGAAGATATGAAGGTAATAGCTAAACTTGTAGCAATCGTCATTCTCGTTGGGATATGCAGAACTGTTAACATAATTGGTACAAGCAAAAATCCTCCTGCTGCTCCAACAATACCAGATACGATTCCAACTACTAAAGCTAGAATTGCTGCCAGTGGCTTATTAAATGTCACTTCATTTAATGGCATATCATCCACTAGCTTTTTTGGTATAAACATCATCACTGCCGCAACTAAAGCAAGAATGCCATATACGACATTCACTGCTTGTTCCGATAATAAACTAGATCCATAACTACCAATTAAGCTACCAATGAGAATAGCTCCACCCATATAAATGATGAGTTGTTTGTTTAGATATCCTCCTTTACGATACGCCCATACACCAGCGATGGAGGCAAATAATACTTGTATAGCACTTATCCCCGACACTTCGTGGGCCGTGAATGCGACTATACCAAATAAAGGTGGAATATATAATAGCATCGGATATTTAATAATGGAACCGCCGACGCCTAACATACCGGATAAGAATGAACCAATAAATCCAATAGCAAATATGACGATAATAAATGTTAAAACCATTGATAAACCTTCTTTCTACATCAGGAAAAGCGAGTAGTGATTCTACTCGCTATTTGATTTTCATTATGCTTTTTGAATATAAAAGTATAGAACATCCTCTTCTGTTTTTTGTTCTAACACAGTGTGGCCGCCTGATTTTGCCCAAGCAGGTATATCGTTCAATGCACCTTTGTCTGTAACAACTACTTCAAGTACTTCTCCTGATTTAATCGCATCGATTGCTTTTTTGGTTTTAACGATAGGCATTGGACATGCAAGACCTTTTGCATCTAATGTTTTGGTAATGTTCATTTGATAGTCCTCCATTTTATATTTAAAGTTTTCCGAATTAAGTCCCTATTTTATGTTTTACAAACAGCCTCTCTCAGAATATCAAAATAAAATTTTCTAATATCAATTGTTGTTTCAAATTACAAATCAACATTTAGCGGACGGCACAACGGTTTGGACCAATCTCCATTTCAGTTTGTTCATCATTATCTGGAGTAATTTTACCCATATTGACTTGACGAATTTGTTGATATGCGTTTGGTTGTGGTGGCAAATGATCCGTTACCGTACGACGGAATTCATCTTCGTCTTCGATATTCAGACCATGGTTTTCTTTAAATAAATCACCTAGTCTTCTTGCTACAGTACCATCTTCATTTAATTCATCAATAATCATGAAGTGTGCTGGTAATACGACTAGGTCTTCTGCAAGTTCACGATAACGAGAATATAATGTTTCACGTAAATCATCTACCCAGTCTTCCGCAAGTCCTGCTAAGTCAGGACGACCAATGGAATCAATAAAAAGAATATCTCCTGTTAATAAGAACTGATTATCGATTATAAATGAAGTCGAACCGATTGTATGACCAGGTGAGTAAAATGCATTTACATCAATTTGAGATGCACCAATTTTAATGTTTAGCCCATCTGTTAGAGGTGTGTAGTCGAATACTACCTCTGTAGCATCTTTGGGTGGTAGGTAGTAAGTAGCGCCTGTTGCAGCTGCAATGTGACGTCCACCCGAGATATGATCTGCATGTAGATGCGTATCAAATACATGTTTGATTTCTACACCTTTTTCTTTAGCAAAGTTTGTGAATACATCCGTGAAACGGACTGCATCGATAATAGCTGCTTCGCCTTCAGAAATTACCATATAAGATAAACAACCTTTTCCTAAACGGACAAATTGGTATATCTCCCCACCATTTTCTAAATCGGAAACTTTAATTGGTTCTAGATAACTACTCCAAGATTTCATTCCCCCTTCAAGGTATGCAACTTCACGACCAGCTTCAGAAAGCATTTCTGCTACCATAACGGAAGATCCTTCCTTAGCACATACTACTAATACTTCCTTATCTGTTGGAAGTTTAGGCAAAATCTCTTCTACACCATCTATTAATTCGAAGTAAGGGATATTTAAATACTCGAATTTATGTCCTTCAATTTTCCAATCCTCAAATGCATCATGATTACGAACATCTAAAATAAATAATTCTTCCTTATCAATTACTTTTCGAGCAACTTCTGCTGCAGTCCATTTATATACTGTCATTACCAAATTACCCCCCTAGGTATATTTTGAGTTATTTTTTAACAGTGGAGAATTTCTCCACTGCATAAAGATTGATCATCTAATTAGAAAGTTAATGTTGGTGATGCATCTTTTGCATATTCTAGGAATGTTACTGCTCCACCAACTTCTATACCATCAACGAAATCTTCTTTCGTAAGTCCCATAACATCCATTGTCATTTGACATGCTATAAATTTAACACCTAGTTCCTGTGCCATCTCAACTAGTTGTGGGATAGTAGGAACATTTGCTTTTTCAAACCCTTCGGTTAAATGTTCCTTTCCCGCTGGCATTTCTAAAGCGTGCATTGCTTGTTTATGAATTAAGTTTAGCCCTTCAAAAGTGAAAAAGATTTGTACCTCTTTTTCTGAAGCTGCTGCTGCTGTTGCAATATTAAATACTTTATAGGCATCAAATAAACCACCGTTTGCTGCAATAATCGCTACTTTATTAGACATATTAAATTCCTCCTATACCTCTTTTGTTAGTTTACCGTTCCACTCAGTCATACCTGGTAGAACGTTATATACTTTTGTAAAGCCATTTTTAGCTAAAATTTGTGCTGCCATATCCGAGCGTTTTCCGGTACGGCAAACCACATAAATCTCTTGTTCTTTATTCAATTCTTCTAGTCTTGATTCTAATTCTCCCAAAGGGATGGATTTAGCACCTTCAATATGCCCAAATGCATATTCAGCCTCTTCACGCACGTCTAAAATTAAGCCATCACGTGATTCAATTTCATTAAGTGAAACAGTGTGTTCGAATGTTTTTTCCACTTCCGGTTCACTAGAACCTTTACGGATGTAATGATAAAATACATCGCCTTCTTCTACTGTTCCTAAATATTGATGTCCTACAGAACTTGCCCAAGCAGCCAAATCTGCCTTGGAGCCTTTATCTGTTGCTTGAACTTCCAAAACTTGACCTTCTTCAAGATCGGTAATTGCTTTTTTGGTTTTTACTATTGGCATAGGACAAGCTAGACCTTTAGCATCTAATTGAAGATTTGCTTTTATCATTCAGTTACCCCCTATGGTATTAAATTTACTAAAAATAAATAGTCGTTGACTTCATTAATATACCTGTATGGGTATATTCCCGGGCGGTAAAATAGTCGTATTTTACTAACGACTTTTACTTGATGCCTATTTAAGATTTTCACTTATTCGTTCGTGATTACCAATCACATAACCTATAATATACCCCGTGGGGTAAAATGTCAACCCTTTGATTTTTTATTTTTTATGCATTTGTTATGGATGTATATGAATTGGTATTGAAAAAAGGTGGTTAATCCTTCTTGGATCAACACACCAATTTGTGTCATCACTTTTGTAATTGTTTGATAATGAATGTAAAAATATCATCCTCTGACATATCATTGGTTAGAAATGTTTCTCCAGGTACACCAAGATAATCTTTTTCCCTCCACCATTTACGGAGAGCTTCTTCTCCGAACTCCGTTTTCTTCGGACTCGAATTGTGACGTTTTAGCGTTTCTTCATATGTAAGATCATAGTAAAAAACATGGGCATTCCCGTCAAAAAACCGGATTAAATTCGTCAACATCTCTCCATACCAGGCCTTGTACAATATCCCTTCCACAATCACATATTCACATTTTCTTTTACCGTATTCTGCAATTTGCCGAATTAGGTCAATTGATAGATTCCCATCCCGATCATGAACGTTTAACATCTCACGCCGAACAACATCCTGAGAAACTAAGAGTGTTCCATAACCAAAATAGTTTTGAAGTCTTTTCGCAATCGTTGTTTTTCCGCTTCTTGAATTCCCACGAATGATGACTAGTTTCGATTCCATAAAATCCCCTACTTTCTATCATTCGACCAAAGTGATTTGAATAAAACTAAGTCTTCTTTCACTGCCAAATAATGGTGTTCGTAAATCAGAAGTGCTTTTGACCTCGATTTCTTTCAACTGGTTCTTGCACTTTTTACTGGATAAATTTAGATAAAGGAATAAACATTTGTATAAACCCAATCTTTAAATGATTGAAATTGTTGTTCTTGTAGAGGCTCAGGATAAGACATGATGACAAGGGGCACCGGGCTTTGGTCTTTAGCAAGTGCCGGTTGTACATAGCTCCACGGGTTCAGATTAAAACCGTTTCGTTTATAAAAGTTTGCCCGCCTTTTTTCAAGATCCCCCTCCGGCAGTTCAATTTCGAGTATAACCGGTTTTGTTTGTTGCTTAAGAAAATCCTGAAGTAGTTTCGAACCTAATCCGCCGTTACGGAATCTTTCTTTTACCGCAAAATGCTCGATAAAGATAAACTCTGGTCCTTCCCATGTAGCAAGAAAACCGGCAAGCTCCCGATCTTTCTCATAAGCAAAAATCCGGTAATGCGGTTGGGACAGTAATGCTCGTTGGGATTCATACGGTCGATATTCATCAATCGGAAAAGATTGTTCTATTATTTGAAAAAGTTCATCAAACTGCTCTTCGTGTAAAACCTTTAACATAAAATTCTCCTTACTAGATTTGTATATATTGGTATATTATA
>NZ_JAACYS010000066.1 GCF_009996845.1 Pallidibacillus pasinlerensis
CTTCACTTTATATTCAAGTTTATGAGTTATTGTATTAATTTATACTATATTGAAAACAGCACGCTTATATCTTTAGCACTATGCTAAAATACATAATTTTATCAGTTTAAAATTTATTTTTCGAAAATTTGACATAATTAGACATCTAGTTGGTTATATTAAGAGATATAATAAACATAAAAGGAGTGTGGGAAAATTGAAAAAAAACAGAAAGATGTCCTTTGAAGAATTAGTGAGAGAAAATAAATTAGAAATATTAAAAAGCGAAGAAGAATTAGATAGAATTGAAAGAAAAATTGAAGAAAGACAACTTAGAAATGCTGAATAATCTCCCCTAAATGTAAACGGTTTAACCCGTTTACATTTTTTTCTGCTTATAATTAGTATGCGGAACAAGCAAAATATACTTGAGGAGGGATGAAATGGGCAGACAACATCGCACACATCAACAATATCAACCAGATTATTTAGGTACCCAGTCCAAATCCTTTGGTGGAAACAAAGGTAAAAAAATGCAAGATCAATCAGGTAAGCATCCTCAAGTTATTCAAACTAAAGGCGAATAACGTTTTACGTGAACAGACAATAAGAAGGAGGATTTATCGTGACACCACATCACAAACCTAATCCTGATGACCGTTCCGATAACGTAGAAAAGCTGCAAGAAATGGTTCAAAATACGATTGAAAATATTCATGAGGCTGAAGCATCAATGAAAACTGCAAGTGAAGAACAAAAAAGACAAATTGAGGCCAAAAATGAGCGTAGAAGAGAAAGTATAAAAGCAATGCGTGAAGAAATTCGCGATGAATATCACTCTCAACAGTAATTAAATTTATGGGAGGCATTGAATGCCTTCCTTTTTCATTTTTATTATTTATGGTAAGGATATCTATATTAAATAAAAAACTCTATGTGCTTTTACTTACTCAAACAAACCTATAGTAGAAACAACTGACGAAGGTGTATATTTTATGATAGAATAATACAAGTATATCTAGAATTAAGAAGAAAAAGGGATAAATATGAAAAATACAGTAAACAAAATGATTGATATAAATTTGGAAAATCTGCCATACGATCAAAAGTTAGATTACATTTTAAAAAATTATAATGAACTAAAAGATGAAAGTCCAAATGTATTAGCCGATTCGCTCGTTTCAATAGGGAAAATTTTGGAAGAAAAAGGCATGCGGACTAGTTTTACTAAACGATGGATGGAAAAAGCGAGTGATATCAATTCAAATAACCAACAAGCATTTATCTATTTAAGTCAGTTTCGCTTAAAAGAAAAGCAATCATTCCTTGATGAAATTGAATTTTCACCATTAAGAGAACTTGATACGAGAACTCAACAAGAATTAACGATTAAAAAGTATAGAGAAACATGTACAAAATTTCTTGATCAGTATGATGATGAAGTAGCTAAGTTTCAAGAAGAAATTGATGCACTTGAAAAAATGGATGAAACGACACTACTTAATCATTACAAACAATATATCGAACTATATGAAAACTTACATGACGAAATGGTCACTTTATTTTCAGTTATTAATGACTTCGATGAAACAACAAAAAGAGCTTTATATACGAAGACTCAATTCCAGCAAATACAAGAAACAGTGTTTAATATTAATTCACTAAAAACTGAATGGAAAACAATTTCGAATGACTCAATGGAAGAAAACGTTCCAACAGCAATCCAAGAATTAAATCAAATGATTGGCCTTTCGAATGTGAAAAAACGAATCGAGCAATTTTATGACTATATTAAGTATCAAAAATATCGTAAAGAAGCCGGTTTTAAAGCAGTTGATGAATTAAGCTTAAATATGATTATCTTAGGTAATCCGGGTACCGGAAAAACGAAATTAGCCCGTTTATTCGCTAAAATATATCATGAGCTAGGTGTTTTACCGCGAGAAGAAGTAATTGAAACTAATCGAGCTCAACTAGTAGGGTCCTTTGTCGGACAAACGGAAGAAAATGTGAGAAATATTGTCGAAAAAGCAATCGGTGGTGTTCTCTTTATTGATGAAGCGTATAGTTTAAAGCGTGCGGGTCAATCAGGAAATGATTACGGGCAAGCTGCAATTGATACATTAGTTTCGCTAATGACGAGTAAAGAATACGGTGGAAAATTCTCTGTCATTATGGCCGGTTATCCAGAAGAAATGAGGAAATTTTTAGATGCTAATCCAGGTCTAAGAAGCCGATTTCCACAATCAAACATGATTGAACTACCAGATTATTCGTTAGAAGAATTAATCCAAATCGGTGAAAAAATAGCCTTTGATAATGAATTTCTTTTAACGAAGGATGCGAAAAAGGAACTAGGTTATCTTATTGAACAAGAACGTGTCGATACAACGTTCGGTAATGCCCGGACTGTTCAAAATTTAATTATGGATGCTATATTCCGAAAAGGAACAAGAATCGAGCCGGATACACCTGAACTATTCCGTTATTCAATCCTCGTAAAAGAAGATTTCCAAAAGGAAAGAAGTAATGTACTGGATCGAAAATCACCAATGGAAAAATTGGATGAATTAATTGGATTAAAAGAAGTTAAAGAAGCAGTTCAAACGTATATTTCCTTTGTTAAAATGCAACAAATAAGACGTGAACAAGGTTTACCGTCCGTACCAATCCAATTACACTCTGTTTTCACTGGTAATCCAGGTACCGGAAAAACTACCTTGGCAAAAATTTATGCGGAGTTATTGAAAGAAGTCGGCATTTTAAAAAGGGGTCATCTCGTCGTTTCTGGGCGTGCTGATTTTGTTGCCGGATATGTTGGACAATCAGCGATTAAAACGAAGAAGAAAATCCGTGAAGCTTTAGGTGGAGTACTCTTTATCGATGAGGCTTATTCATTATTTAGAGATAATAATGCTGATTACGGTAAAGAAGTTGTTGATACAATAGTTGAAGAAATGACGAAGCATGGGGAAAATTTAGTGATTATTTTAGCAGGTTATCCTAACGAAATGGATATGTTATTGGAAAGTAACCCAGGTCTAAAATCACGCTTTAAAAAGTTTTTCCATTTTGATGATTACTCCACTGAGGAACTCATCCAAATTATGCAATTATTTGTTAAACGATACGCTTATGTTTTAGATGAAGAGGCAATTGAATTCTTACGTGATGAATTATCGAATAATCCACCAAAAGGAAATGGCCGCTTTGCTGAAAATCTTATTCACGAAGCGATTCAACAACAAGCTGTCCGCTTAATGAAACAAAAAACAGACTTAGATCCTAATGAAGTAAATCGAATAACGAAAGAGGATATATCGGAAAGTATTAAGACTTTACAAAAGGGAGAGTAAACAACATGATTGTTAATGAAACACAAATTAAAGTACGATATGCAGAAACAGACCAAATGGGTGTTGTTTATCATGCGAATTATTTAGTATGGATGGAAATTGGACGGACAAATCTTATTGAAGATCTCGGTTTTAAATATGCTGAACTTGAAGAATATGGGATTTTAGCACCCGTTTTAGATATTCATGCATCGTATAAAATGTCTTGCAAGTATGGGGAAACTGTCACAGTAAAAACTTGGCTCGATCATTACGATGGTTTAAGAATTCGATACGGTTATGAAATATATAAAGAAACGGGTGAATTAGCATTTACAGGTACTTCATCCCATGTATGTGTAAAAAAAGATACGTTTCGACCAGTTTCTATTCGGAGAACACACCCAGAATGGCATGAAGCTTATTTAAAGGCATTGAAAAAGTGAGTTTTTCTGTGCGAGTTTGAAAGGGGAAAAAGCATGGCCTTTGGTATTACGAGAAATCAATTAAATGAGTGGAAAAGAAAGATAGATGCGGGTGAGATCGCCTTTTTAACTCACTATTGGTATGATGAACGTTTTCCTGATGTAAAAACAGTAACAAAAGTTGGATGTAAAGATATAGATAAGTTAGTCCAATGGGGTAAAAAGTATGGATTGAAAAAAGAATGGATCGATTATCGAAAAGAGGGCTATTCACACTTTGATTTAATCGGAGAATGGGAAAAACGAATACTAGAAGCGGAAGGATTACTAGGATCTTCACCATTTTTTAAAGCAAAAGACAATTAATTTGTCTTTTGCTTTTTTAATATATTTTCAAAACATAGTTACTTACTGAGTAATTGTATTTAAGTAATAACTAAAGGGAATTTGTTATAACAACAAAAATTTACAGAAAACGACAAAGCGATTGTGCATTCATAATATTTGCAAATATTTGTAAAAATGGTATTATTATTGTAAAAAATAAAGGGGAAGGTTGGATGTATGTGAAAAATCTTCGAGCAGTAGTTCTACTAATATTTGTCGTTTTCCTTATTTCGGGTTGTGATCAAAAGCAAGAAGTAAGTTCAAGTACAGGTGATGCAGAAGAAAACATAGACGAAATGCCTGAACCGTTGAATGTAGAATTAATACTACCAGAAAAGGCTGCGCTTGGAGAATCAATTGAAATTAAAGCCCATGTTACACAAGGTGAAGAAAATGTAGATGATGCCTATGAAGTTGTATTTGAGATTTGGGTAGAAAATGACAAAGAAAATAGTGAAATGATTGATTACACGGAATATCGTGACGGAATATACTCTATAAAAAAAGTTTTCGAAGAACCTGGTGTTTATCATGTCCAATCCCATGTAACAGCACGAGGAATGCATATTATGCCAACCAAACAAGTTATTGTTGAAGAAGAATGAAAACAGGAATCAATATCGATTCCTGTTTTTTAGTAAATTCTTATTTTCTCTTTTTCTTCTTAGTTCCATGGTGATGTTTATAATTTGAACTTTGAGATCCAGCTGTTTCAACTGCTTGTGGAACTGGAATAGGATACATTTTACGAGTAATATATGTTTGTCCAATTAAGAAAATTCCACTTACCGCCCAATATAAAGATAAAGCAGATGCTGTAGCCATTGAGGCAATGAAAATCATTACTGGTGAAAGAATTCCCATCATTTTTTGCATTGATTGTTGTTGCATCACTTGTTCTTCCGATAAACCAGGCATTGCAGTTGCTTGTGGCATCATTGCCATTGTTACTTTAAATTGGAAGTAATAAGCAATACCTGCAATGATTGCCATAATAATATCTGTTTGACCTAAATTAAACCATAGGAATGTATGATTACTAATCTCATCTGATAGACGAATGGCATAGTATAAGCCCATCCAGATTGGGATTTGTAATAAAATCGGTAAACATCCCATATTCAATGGATTAAAATCATGCTTTTGATAGAGTTGGAGCATTTCTTGTTGAATTTTCATTTGCTCTTCTTTATTCTTTGCTTGTTTTAACCGTTTTTGAATCTCATCCAATTCCGGTTTCATTACTTGCATTTTTTCACGCATAATTACTTGCTTTTTCGCCATATTTAATGCGAACGGAAGTAAAAGAGCTCTTAAAATGATTGTAATTGTAATAATAGCTAATCCGTAACTATTACCGAAAAATTCACCTAATGTTTTTAATACAACGATAAACGGATAAACTAAATAATCGTGGAACCAGTGTCCTTCTGTTTCTGCTGCAGCACATCCTGAAAGCATAAGAATAGCAAGAAT
The DNA here is from genome assembly GCF_009996845.1 of Pallidibacillus pasinlerensis. Lineage (GTDB taxonomy): Bacteria > Bacillota > Bacilli > Bacillales > Caldibacillaceae > Pallidibacillus > Pallidibacillus pasinlerensis. Next base: position 5,603 of record NZ_JAACYS010000066.1, read on the forward strand.
ATATAGGCTTCCTAAAATAATTTTTTTATGTTTCTTCAAGATTATTCCTCCTCTAAAAATACATTTCCATTCTTGACACATTTGAAGAAGAATAATCATCATCTTCATTTTTTCTGTCTAAACGGCGAATTGATATTGGTAACCAATGAATGATTTGATCTATAGATCTTGTTACTAAGTAATTCCGAATAGGAGTTGACAAAATATGAGTTTGTCGAACTGTTTTTATTTTTGGTTGTTGATGATAACGAAAAGCGTAAAGATATGAATATGTAATTGTTAAGAACAAATAGATAAATACATTAATATATGTAGTATATATAATAATTTCTTGGTAACTATCGAAGATCAAATCAAACATTTTACTGCTCCTCTATTTGTAAAAAATCCGTTAACAAACGTTATTAATTTTATATGAAGTTACTATACTTAGTCAAGTTTTCGAATATATAGGCTAATTTTTTCTTCTAAAATTTATAAATCTATCATACCTATTAGTAAAGAGTAGACTAATAGGTGGGATAAAATGAAAATAGTCGTTAAAGTAATATTTTTCTCCATATCAATCTTCGCAATTATCGGAACAATTGTCGCAAGCCAAACTAGTTTGTTCTTTTCTATCATACTTGATTATGGTGAGAATGGTAAAGACAATGCTAGCATTTTCATGAGAATGGTTGCAGCTGAAAACCATTATTATTCAAAATATATTGAGGAAGAAGATTTCGGTTTATTATCAAATGTAATCAAAGTAGCAACAAATATAAATATAAAAGATGTTCGAAGCTTAATTTATGATGAGATTCCAGGTTTATATGCAATGACTTCAGAAATAATCGTTGCTGGTGAAGGAACTGATTTTACGAATCTTCCTATCGAATCATCACCACCTATAGAAGAATTATTAAAGGATCGGGAAGTGAATGAAGAAAGTTTAGGTAGTATTGATGAAGAAACACCTAAACCTCCCGTTGATAGACCTGATAAAAATACAGTATTCATTTATCACTCTCATAACCGGGAGTCGTTTATCCCCCATTTAAAAGATTCAACTAACTCGAATACAGCGCAACATAAAGAAGTGAATATAACAATGGTTGGCGAACGCTTCGGAAATAAACTATTAGAATACGGTATTGGCACATATGTTGATAAAACAGATATCGCAACAATTTTAAATGAGCGGGGTTGGAAATATGGAAGATCATATGAAGCTTCTAGAGATGTGGTGAAGGAAGCTATAGCACAAAACAAGGATTATATATACTTATTAGACATTCACCGCGATAGCGCTCCTAGAAAAACAACTACAACGACTATAAACGGTAAAACATATGCACGATTATATTTCGTTGTCGGTGCTAGCCATCCAAATTATAAGGAAAATGAAAAATTTGCCAATGAATTACATCAAAGCTTAGAAGAAAAATATCCAGGTATATCACGAGGAGTCGTTAAGAAAGATAAATCAAAAGGGAATGGTGTTTACAACCAAGATCTTTCTTCCCATTCCTTGATTATTGAAATAGGTGGTGTAGATAATACACTAGACGAATTGTATAATACGGCGGATGTTTTAGCGGAAGTATTTGCTGAATATTTTTGGGAAAATAGTGAAGCGGTGGAAGTTTCTGGTGATGGTGAGAAATAAGTGAAAAAAGGGGCTGTCATTAAGACATGCCCCTTAACTTTAAAACCATTTTACTTTCGGTTCCGTTTTATCTCTAATTCGTTTAATATTGTCACGATGGCGATAAATAATAAACCCTGCTAATAACAATACGACGATAATGAAAATAGGATCTAATGTAAATAATGAGTAGATTATCGCAACAACAGCAGCTACCATTGATGAAAGGGATACATATTTTGATAAATACAATGAAATTAAGAATGCTGCTACTAAAATCAGGAAAAATATTGGATCATAGTAGAGCATAACACCACCTGAAGTTGCGACAGCTTTCCCACCACGAAAACCTGCAAAGATAGGAAACATATGTCCAACTGTAGCAAATAAGCCGACGATTAATATATGTATATTCCATTCCATCGTAAGTCCGAATACGTTAAATAAACTAGGAAGCGCTGTTGCTAAAGTTCCTTTTAAAATATCCATGACCATTACGACAATACCTGCTTTTTTACCTAAGACACGAAATGTATTTGTGGCGCCAAGATTGCCACTTCCATGTTCACGAATATCTGTTTTATAAAAAATTTTGCCAATTAATAGCCCTGAAGGAATCGAGCCAATTAAGTATGATAAAACGATTATCAATCCAGTAATCATTATTAGTACCTCACCTTTTTACTAATTCATCAAATAGATTATACATAATGATACAATAAAAATATAGAAGAAAAAAGTTGATAATTAAAATTAAGTATTAAAAGTAGGTCGTAATTTTTAAATCGTATTCATAATAAAGACAGGCTGACAAGAGTGAAATGTCAGCCACATAAACAAAATCTATAGTATATCTAAATTAATGAGTAGGGCAAGGGCAATTTGTAATAAAATTTGGATGTTAATTGCGATGTTTGTATCAGTAGTGTGTACTTTTACATCTTTTGAATTTTCGATAATAGTTTTTTGAATATTTACTTGTTTTATACCTGTCGATTGGAAAATTGATTGTTTAACATCTTCTGCATCACTACTTGATAAAATCGAAATTTCAATAATGGCTGTGATAAATGCATTTAAAGATGCTACTAATGATAGAGCGATCTTCGTGTCTGTTGTTTCAACATCTACTTCACATGAGTCTTTAATGAAAATCCATTCCTCGGAATATTGGAATTCTTTTACTTTTTGTACATTGTCTTGTACGACATCTTCATTATCACCAAAACAACGGCTTAATGGATGAACACTATTTGGATCTAGTGCATTCCATCTAGTATTATTACTACTATTCGAATTTTCTAAATCAGCTCGATAAACTTCTTGATTCAATTAAATTCCTCCTTTTTCGCATTTACTATACAATATGCTTATTTAAGAGGATTGATAGAGACAAGTTACCGAAGTTTTCTGCCCCTTTTTGCTCTTCTGTTCCTTTTATTTCCTTCTTCATCTTCAATATGATTTATGATAGGTAACTCAGGTTGACCAGATGCTTTTAAAAACTCATTTACCTCGGATTGTAACTTATTATATATAGTACGGATTTCCTTTTTATCTTCTGGTGATAATTGTTCATTCGATTTAACTTTATGTCTTTCTAAAGTCTTTTTCACAACTAAGTTCACTAATTCTCTTTGTGATTCTGGCAATCGAATACCTTTATTCTCTTTACTCAATTTTATTTCACCCCTTCTTAAAAACTTGATATTTTACTCTATGTAAAAACAGTGATTTTTGTATAGACAAGTGTATGTTAAATGAGATTATTACTTTTAAAGTTTTTGAAAAGTCCACGATTATATAGTAAGATGAAGCTAATTAGAAGTAGTTATGCATATAAATGGAGGTTTAAAAATGGTTCAAAATCCAAGTTTAGAAGAAATGGGAGAGATTTTAAAAAAATCGAAACGAATTGCAGTCGTAGGTTTAAGTAATAATCCGGAACGAACTTCCAATCAAGTTTCTAAAGCGATGCAAGATGCTGGTTATGAGATAATCCCAGTAAATCCAGTTATTGATGAAGCATTAGGCGTGAAAGCGGTTAAATCACTAAAAGATATTGAAGGGCATATTGACATTGTTAATATATTTCGCAGAAGTGAGTACTTACCTGAGATAGCGAAAGAATTTGATGAAGTAGACGCTGATGTATTTTGGGCTCAACAAGGTGTAGTAAATGAGGAAGCCTATCAATTTTTAAAGGATAAAGGTTACACAGTCATTATGGATGCTTGTATAAAAGTAATTCATGCACTAACGAAAGATAAAGCATAAAAAATGTAACCGATAAGCAATTGGCGAAATGCTGATTGCTTTTTTTTTCGAAAATTTGTCGAAAATTCCTTTAAAATCAAGCTTTGTTTCAACGGAATGTGGACAAAACTTAAAAATACAGTTTATAATGAAGTGGATACAAACGAGCGTTCTGTTAACTTTTCGATTCGACAAGGATGTTTGTTTACTTTATAATTAGCATTACTTTTTATTTGAAAGGGGAATGGTTGTGGCGAATAATCAACCAATTGAATATAATGATGATTCCATCCAGGTCCTGGAAGGTCTTGAGGCAGTTCGAAAACGTCCGGGAATGTATATCGGTAGTACTGATGCGAGAGGTTTGCATCATTTAGTATATGAAATCGTTGACAATGCTGTCGATGAAGTTCTTTCTGGATTTGGTGATCACATTATCGTAAAAATACATAAAGACAATAGTATAACGGTAATCGACCATGGACGAGGAATGCCGGTCGGTATGCATAAATCTGGTAAACCAACACCAGAAGTAATTTTCACTGTACTACATGCAGGTGGAAAGTTCGGGCAAGGCGGTTATAAAACGAGTGGAGGATTGCATGGTGTTGGTGCTTCCGTTGTAAATGCTTTATCTGAGTTTTTAGTTGTAACAATTAAACGAGATGGATTTATTTATCAACAACGATTTGAAAATGGTGGTAAACCGGTTACAACATTAGAAAAAATCGGTAAAACAAGAGAAACTGGAACGGCGATTCATTTTAAACCAGATTCTACAATTTTTTCCACTACAGTTTTCAAGTACGAATTGTTAAGTGAAAGATTACAAGAGTCTGCATTTTTAATAAAAGGATTAAAAATTGAATTAATCGATGAACGCGAAGATAAGTCAGAAGTTTTCCAATACGATACTGGTTTAGAGGCATTTATTGAATATTTAAATGAAGATAAAGAGGCCATCCATCCAGTCGTTAGTTTTGAAGGAAAACAAAACGATATTGAAATTGAGTTTGCTTTCCAGTTTCATGATGGATATTCAGAAAACATGTTATCCTTCGTTAACAATGTTCGTACAAATGATGGGGGAACCCATGAATCCGGTGCAAAATCAGCTATGACGAAAGCGTTCAATGAATATGCACGGCAAATGAATTTATTAAAAGAAAAAGATAAAAACTTAGACGGTGCAGATGTCAGAGAAGGATTATCTGCTATTATTTCTGTTCGAATTCCAGAAAATATTTTACAATTTGAAGGGCAAACGAAGGGTAAGCTTGGTACAAATGAAGCAAGAACAGCAGTTGAATCAGTTGTAATGGAACAGTTGTCCTTTTATTTACAAGAGAATACAGAAATAAGTACTATGCTCGTGAAAAAGGCTATAAAAGCACAACAAGCGCGAGAAGCAGCAAGAAAAGCGCGGGAAGAAGCACGTTCTGGTAAAAAACGGAAAAGATCTGAAACACTTTTATCTGGGAAACTTACCCCTGCACAATCAAAAAATCCAGAACGAAATGAACTTTTCTTAGTGGAGGGTGATTCTGCTGGTGGTTCGGCAAAACAAGGTCGTGATCGTCGTTTTCAAGCAGTATTACCTTTACGAGGTAAAGTAATTAATACAGAAAAAGCAAAACTTGCTGATATTATGAAAAACGAAGAAATTAATACGATTATTTATACTATTGGAGCAGGTGTTGGCGCAGACTTTGATGTTGAAGAATCAAATTACGATAAAGTTATTATTATGACCGACGCTGATACAGACGGTGCTCATATTCAAATATTGTTACTGACATTCTTCTATCGTTATATGAGACCTTTAATTGAAGCTGGAAAAGTATATATAGCGATGCCTCCTTTATATAAAGTGAGCAAAGGAAGCGGGAAAAATGAAAAAATTGAATACGCCTGGACTGACGAGGAGCTTCAAAAAGTGTTGAAAAAGTTCGGTAAAGGTTATGTTATTCAAAGATATAAAGGTCTAGGTGAAATGAATGCTGACCAATTATGGGAAACGACGATGAATCCAGAAACACGAACATTAATTCGTGTTCGTATCGATGATTTTACAAGAGCAGACAAACGAATCACTACATTAATGGGTGATAAGGTTGAGCCTCGTCGTAAATGGATTGAATCGAATGTGAATTTCGGTTTGGAAGAAGACGGGAGTATTTTAGATAATCAAAACATCCAGATTGAGCAGTTTAATGCAAATGAGGTGAACAAATAATGTCAGCAAAACGAGAAGAACATTTAATTGAGATGCCTCTGGAAGACGTCTTTGGCGATCGTTTTGGACGTTATAGTAAATATATAATTCAAGATCGGGCCCTGCCTGATGCACGGGATGGATTGAAACCGGTACAACGCCGGATTTTATATGCAATGCACGTTGCAGGTAATACATCAGAAAAACCGTTCCGTAAATCCGCGAAAACTGTTGGTAACGTAATCGGTAATTATCATCCCCATGGTGATACTTCCGTTTATGATGCGATGGTACGCCTTAGCCAAGACTGGAAAATGCGTAACGTTTTAATTGAAATGCACGGTAATAACGGTAGTATTGACGGAGATTCACCTGCAGCAATGCGTTACACGGAGGCTAGACTATCCAAGATTAGTACTGAACTTTTACGTGATATCGAAAAAGAAACCGTTGATTGGATACCAAACTTTGATGATACTGAGGATGAGCCTGTTGTATTACCTGCAAGACTTCCGAATTTGCTTTTGAACGGTTCTACAGGCATTTCTGCGGGTTATGCGACAGATATTCCACCTCATAACTTAGCTGAAGTTATTGACGGCGCTATTTATCGTATGCAAAACCCTAATTCCACCGTTGATGATTTAATGAAAATTATTAAAGGTCCTGATTTTCCAACAGGTGCTATTATTCAAGGTGTTGAGGGAATAAAGAAAGCATATGAAACAGGACGAGGGAAAATTATTGTACGTGGAAAAGCTGAAATTGAGATGATTCGAGGCGGAAGAGAACAAATAGTTATTACTGAAATTCCGTATGACGTTAATAAAGCACAAATGGTGAAAAAAATCGATGAAATTCGTTTAGATCGAAAAGTAGAAGGAATTTCTGAAGTTCGCGATGAAACAGACCGTACAGGATTAAGAGTTGTCGTTGAACTTAGAAAGAATGCCGATAGTGTAGGGATTTTAAACTATTTATATAAAAATACGGATCTACAAGTAACATATAATTTTAATATGGTCGCAATTTACAATCGACGCCCTAAACTAATGGGATTGTTAGATTTACTAGATGCATATATCGACCATCAAAAAGATGTAATAACAAAACGTTCTCAATATGATTTACGTAAAGCAAAAGAACGGCTTCACGTTGTTGAAGGTTTAATTCGAGCAATATCTATTTTAGATGATGTAATCGCAACAATCCGCGCATCTAAAGATAAACGGGATGCAAAAAATAATTTAATTGCAAAATACGAATTTACAGAAGCTCAAGCGGAAGCAATCGTTTCCTTACAACTTTATCGATTAACGAATACAGATATCACCCAATTACAAAAGGAAATGGATGAATTAAGTAAATTTATAGATGAACTAAATGAAATTTTAGCTAATGAAACTAAATTAGAAAAAGTAATTATTAAAGAGTTAAAAGAAATTAAGAAAAAATATGCAGATGAAAGACGTTCAAAAATCGAAGAAAAGGTTTCTGAACTTAAAATCAGTATTGAAGCGCTTGTAGCTAGCGAAGATGTAATAGTTACAGTTACGAATGATGGCTATGTAAAACAAACTAGTCTCCGTTCTTATAGTGCATCAAGTATTGAAGATCATGGTATGAAAGAAACAGATCATGTACTCGCATTTTATGAAATAAATACAATGGATGTCCTGTTATTGTTTACGAATAAAGGAAATTATCTATATTTACCTGTCCATGAAATTCCTGAAAAACGTTGGAAAGATTTAGGGCAACACATCTCAACTCTACGTCCAATTGAAAGTGACGAACAGATCATTTCTGTTATTCCTGTAAAAGATTTTGACCAACCGAAATATTTGTTCTTCGTAACAAAACACGGCATGGTAAAAAAATCAGAATTGCAATTATATAAAGCTCAACGTTACTCACGTCCACTCATTGCTACAAATTTAAAAGATGATGATGAGTTAGTTGATGTTCATCTATTAGATAATGATGATGTTGAAATATTCTTAAGTACTTATCAAGGCTATGGTCTTCGTTTCTTAAGTGAAGAAGTAAACCCAATCGGTGTTCGTGCAGCAGGTGTAAAAGGAATAAATCTAAAAGATAATGATTTTGTTACTTCTGGTAATATAATTACAGATTCAGAAAAGGAATCGATTGTTTTAGCTACACAGCGTGGTGCAGTTAAACGTATGGCTATTAATGAATTTGATGTTTTATCACGGGCAAAACGTGGTTTGCTTATGCTACGAGAACTAAAATCAAATCCACATCGTGTAATTGGCTTTGAAATAGTTAATGATGAAGAGATTATTGAAATTATTTCTGAAAAAAACGCTCGTGAACAAATTGAAGTTAAAAGTTTAAGGCTTAATGATCGGTATTCTAACGGTTCATTCTTTATGGATGAAGACGAAGCGGGTGCCGTAACAACTATCCGGGTCGTTAACAAAGAGCCTACTAAACTTGTTAATGAAAAAGAAGGTAATATTGAATCGTAATTAACTTTGCTGACAAAGTGGTTATTTGAATCTCAAATTTCCATTTTGTCAGCTTTTTTTGCATTTGCTTAATTTGACTTCACTTCGCTTCAATTTAATAAACTTTCAATTAATATGACATATGTATTGACAACATCGTTTAAAGATAGTATATTAATATATTTTACAATATTTCTCCAACTGTGTTATAATGGATTTATAACGTTAGGAGGGATATGATTGTTTAAAATTGGTGAAAGAGTTTTTTATCCTATGAACGGTGTTGGAATCATTGAAGGAATTGAGGAAAAAGAAGTATTAGGTAAAGTTCAAAACTATTATTTGATCCACATACCAGCAAGTAATATGAATGCTATGATTCCTGTTGATAAAGCAGAACAATTAGGTTTACGACCTATTACAGATAAATATACTATAAATCAAATTTTATCTGAATTACCGAAAAAAGATATTGAAATTGATATGCCATGGAAAGATAAATATCAATTAATAATGGAAAAAATTAAAGGTGGAGACATAAAAGACAACTGTCTTGTTTATAAATATTTAACTGAAAAAAGTAAGGAAAAGCCTTTAAACGCGAATGAAAAGACACTTCTAACGAAAGTACATTCATTTTTAATAAAAGAAATTAGCATGAGTAAAGAAATTAGTGAAAATGAAGCGGAAAAATTGCTTGTTGTATAACGATAAATATTGCAAATAAATTATACTAAAAACGTATATCAATTTGTAAAAAGAAAAATCTTAACATTTTTAATTTTAGGTTAAACTTGACGGTTTGGCCTTTTTTATTTTGTTTTTTACAAGTGGTGATGTATCCGTGTCAAAACATCACAATTAAACATACAATATAATACTAAACTTGATACGGAAAGGGGTAATGGGATGAAAAATTTGGATTCATCCAACATTAGCATTACAATATTACCTCCTGCAACACCATTTCGTCCTGTGGATGGGAGACGTTATACATTAGTTCATACTAAGGATTCCAATGATATTATGGTATCGATTGGTGATTGTTTCGATAATCAAACATATGAGGAAGAATATCACGAGTTGTTAGCAGTCTGGACCTATCAACTAGGATTTTATTTATTAACTGTTACATTGAATATGAATACATTACCAGAGGAATTGCAATCTAACATTTTAGAAAAATATTTAGAGAAATACTTAACGATTATCGTATTAGGAGATTTAAAATTTTATAAAGACTTCCCATGGCTGTTAGATGCACCAATTTATGTGAACATTGAATCTGATTATCAACAATTTAATCAATCAAAATATGTTGGTACACCGAGAAAGTTATTAATAAAATATAAAAAATCATCGAGTATATTCGTTTAGAGTATTATAAATTCTTCACCTTCAGTTTAACTAAAAGCTGAAGGTGAATTTCTTTGACAATAATTACATAATATTATAGTTTATTATAAAAAAACATTAAATTAACTTATATAATACAATATACTATAATATTAAGTGAAGAGATAAGGGAGGGGGATTGCAATGACTGTAGCATTAGTATCATTAGATCACGTGCAATTAGCTGCACCAAAGGGTTCAGAGTCTAAAGCGATTGAATTTTACAATGGTATTTTAGGACTCCCAGTTGTTAAGAGACCTGAAACTTTAGAAAAGAACGGTGGAGTATGGTTTTCTAATGGTGTAATAAATCTTCATATTGGAATTGAAGAACCGTTTATACCTGCAAAAAAAGCCCATCCTGCGTTTGTAGTCGAAGATTTAGAGAAAACGAAACAAATTTTAAATGAAAAATCAGTTCCTTTTAAAGAGGATTTTTTATTACCAGGAGCAAATAGAATCTACGTTCATGATCCGTTTGGAAATCGAATTGAACTTTTGGAATGGAAAAAGAAATAAGGTCCAATAATAATATTATGTTAACTAGATGAAATTTTGAAATTAGTTAATTGAAGTTAATAATCAGATAAGTAAATTGTTTTGTAATGAATAAATAAAAAGTATATTAAATTTTATGTTTATAAAGTTTATATTTGAATATACAGATTACCGAAATGTACGTAAAAAAATATTTTTCTCCGTATTAAATTGTTTATTTATGATACACATAAATGATTCAAATTAAAGAATTTATATGGGTGTTCTAGATAATTTAACTGAACTAAATGAATTAAAATTTCAACTCTGAAAGATAATATTAAGTTTGATAGTAAAAACTAATTAATACAAATTAGTAGTGATTTTAATTTTAAATTTTTCCGTCTCAAAAAAGCAAGTATACTTAGATATTGAGACGGATTTTTATTATTTTTGTTTACTTCTCATAATTAATATTATGTTAGGGGAGTCAAAATGAAAAAAGGTAGTAAATTACTTTACTACCCTATACCGGTGATTTCTTTTCTTTACATTATTTAAATCAATATACTTTGTACTATATTCAATTACGTCATTAATAAATAAATCATGTTCTTTTGCAATCTTTCTAATTGATGCTAATAAATTTTTATCATAAGAAGTTTTATATTGTATACGATCTTTTGGACGTGTTTTTTTGTCGTATATGATAACACCATCCTTAAGTAAATTTTGCATACCATTTTCAAGTAAATAATTTACATATGTATTATTTTGATCTGCCATTTCCTTTAATTGCTCTAATAATGAATTACTTATGCTTGTTCTAAATTTTATCCTTGATTCATCGGTTAAGTTGATTAAACCGTTATCTCCTTTTTTAAACATTATTTTCATCTCCTTATGTATTTTTAATTTGATTGCTATGAACTTGCATTCTTAATCGCTTATAATCAACATAGTTATCGTTTACTATATTTGTATAAATGATTTTTGCTAGTTTGGGTAAATCATTTTTACCTTTTACCCAAACACGATAAATAGGTTTGTTATTTTTTGTTTTTTCAATTGTAATTTCGCAACGTAATTGCCATGATTTGAATATTTCTAATAATTTCTCAGCAAACTGCTTACTGCCGGTTGTAACATTCATAACATATCCAGTTTTTTGTACCCAGCCGTCTCCATCTATTATACCTCTAACAAATGATGGCAAGTATTCATTAGGCACTTCTGGAAATGGTACGTTTAATGATTTGTTTGCAAAAATTCCAAAAGACTCTAAATCCTTTACAATGGTTTTAGAATTAATAACTAATATTGATGTTGTCCTAGATCCTGTTGGTTCATAAATGGTTTCGTCAGCATTCATAAATTTTGCAATTAACCTTAATATCTTTGTATCTTTTTGTGAAAAAACTATTGAATTTTGGCTAATCGTACCATCAGTAATTAATAATCCTAATACCCAAGCCATTTCATGACTCCAAGATTTAAAAAAGTTTTCATTTACCTTATGTTTTCTCGGCTGCCCAGAAGATTGCTCCCTATTCATTTCAATATTATGTTTGTATAACACATTTCGAATTGCTCGATCGGATAAACCCGTTATTTGTACCATTTTCTTATATGGCAAACCACTTTTATACATTCTTATTATATATTCATCAGTAATTCCAGGCTTCCTAGGCATTTTCATCCCCCTTAATATAAGAATGAAAATTTGTATCTTTTTAAACATTATACAATATAAACCAAACAAGAACAAGTGTTCGGATTGTTGTTGAATGTGTCAAATACTTATAATCCTGCATATGATGTGTTGCTGAAACTTTTTACTTTTCTGGGGGAATTAAGATGAAAGTAGTTCATTTTTATGAAGGAAAGGAAAATATTTTAATTCAATTATTAGAAAACATTCCACCGGTGGATCAACCGATTAAAATTAAAGGTCGTCGAGGTAAAGTAATACAAGTAAATGAAATTGATGAACGTTTCGTTAATGTATTTATTGAATTTGATAAAACAAGGAAACGAACTACTAACTCTACCCTATACAATAAACGTAGACGTTAAACAAAAAGAAAAGCAGTGGTATTGTAAAGACACCATTGCTTTTCTTTTCCAGTGTATTTGGCATTTAATTCATGTATGAAATGGCAGTATATTTTCTGTATATTAAAGGACCTTAAATATACTGCCTATGTATAAAAAGGTGCATATTTAAGGTCCGTTGATCATGGAGCTTATTCAATTAAAGCACCCTTTAGTTGAACAAACAACAATTTATTTCATAGCCAAAATTGTGAATTCCCAAGGTATATTTTCATTATTCCATCCACGATGTTCGTCAAAGCTATTTAACGTAAAGCCTGCGTTTAGAACCGAATTGATTATTTCGCTTAATGTATAATGCCTTATACATACATCAGGGAATTTTTGTTGTTCTGACTTCTCGAAATACTGTTTATAAGCTAATTCTCCATTATGAAATTCACTATCAAAATAATTAGGAGTATATTTTAAGTCAGATCCTATACACCTTTTTATTGGATGATAGTCACTTAAAATCATTTTTCCACCACTTTTAAGAATTAAAAAAAGAATAGCCATAAATTTATCAATATCATTAAAGTAGTGTAATATTCCTCCTTCTAAATAAAGAATATCAAAGGAGTCTTTATATTTCTCCAAATCA
>NZ_JAACYS010000067.1 GCF_009996845.1 Pallidibacillus pasinlerensis
GTATACGGGAACGGGTCCCTCGTTTCATTCGAGAATGGAACGAGGAACCCGTCCCCTTGATTCATTCCCTTGATTCATTTCTTTTCCATCATACACATAATTGTAATACAAATGAGGCTCAGTAAAAATACTTAAAGCTCGAAGGAAACGTCACGCTCAAAAAATGATGTAAAAAATTCCTTCTAACACAACTTTTATTAGAAATCTAATATGGACAAATAGTGTTTTCCGCATAAATAAATGGTCAATCATCATAAATTTAGCAGTAAAAAAGTTTTAAATCTTGTACTTATGCACCGTTTCTATATTTTGTATTTTCCATAATTTATTAAAAAGGGGGGAAAAATATGTTTGAAATATATGATATTGCAATTATTCCATTAATCGCTGGACTTACCCAAATATTTAAACGGGCTGGCTTACCTGCACAATATTCACCGTTTGTGGCAATATTTTTCGGTATATTGATTGCGTTTTTCTACTTAGATGTAACCATGAAAGAAGCGATATTAGTTGGTGTAATGCTTGGTTTATCTGCCAGCGGCTTTTATAGTGGAACAAAAAATTTTGTCGAAATGAATGGAAAGAAAAATGGCAAATAACTAGAATAGGAGGTATTATGACCCATCTTATAAATAACATCGAGATGGGTCTTTTTTTAATTTTTTGTGAAGTGCTGAATACCTGCCTTTGAAACACCGGGACAGGTCCCTTGTTTCATTCGAAAACCGGAGATACGGTTAAATTTGATGGTCCTTATTTATTTTTAAACTTCATTGATCGGTTGCGATGGTTACCATTTTTTCCGAAAATGGGGAAGAAGGAAGCGGTCATTAATTTAGTACCGATTGATTATATTGTAGAAGCGACACTATATTTGAGACATGCAAAAGTAGATGAAGGGAAAATGTATCATTTAACAGACCTGAATCCATACAAAGTTCTAGATATATATGAAATGTTTGTAAAAGAAATGATTGGAAAACGTCCGAAGGGGAGAATTCCGTTATTTATTGTGCGGTTATTTTTATCCTTTTCCGCAATCCGCAAGCATTATCGAATTGAAAAAGACACTTTGGATTATTTAGTATGGATGGGTAAATTTGATGCAACGAATGCTGAAAGGGATTTACAAGAAACAGGGATTAAATGTCCGGATTTACGTGAGCAAATTCCTTCGATGATACGCTTTTATCTAGCTAATAAAGATGAAGAACGGTATCATAGTCATATTCAGAAATTTTATTAAAAGAAAGGTAGGGTTCTGATGGGTGTTTTAAAAGTAATTAATCCTGCCACAGGTGAACATTTAGAAGATATAGAGGAAACGAGTTTACAAGAAGTTGATGCATATTATAGTCGGGCGCGGGAAGCTTTTAAAAAATGGAGCCAACTTTCCATTGATGAGCGGTTGCGTTATTTAAAAAATTTAAAACATACAATCCTTGAGCAAATGGATGAACTTGTACAGACGATTGTGCAAGATAATGGAAAAGTTCCGACCGAAGCATTAATCGCAGACGTGATGCCGAGTCTTGATGGAATCGATTATGTTGTTAAATATGCGAAACGGGAACTTTCACCAAAAAAAGTAAATACGCCACTTTTATTAATAGGAAAAAAATCGTATATCGAATACATGCCAAGAGGGGTCGTCCTTATTATTTCACCATGGAATTATCCGTTCCAGCTTTCGATTGTCCCGATGATTAGTGCCTTAGCAGGTGGAAATACGGTTATTTTAAAGCCTTCTGAAGTAACGCCGTATGTTGGAAAGTATATTGAAAAATTATTCCAGAAAGCTGGTTTTCCTGAACATGTCGTGCAATTTGCCCATGGTGGTAAAGAAGTTGGGGCGGCTTTTACAAATGGAAATCCGGATTATATCTTTTTCACTGGTTCTGTTCGGACAGGGAGAATTATTCAAAAAGTAGCAGCAGAAAAATTAATTCCGACAACATTGGAATTAGGTGGGAAAGATCCGTTTATTGTGTTTGCCGATGCAAATTTGGAGCGGGCGGCAAAAGGAGCGGTATGGGCAGCCTTTACGAATACAGGTCAAGTGTGTATGAGTGCGGAACGGGTGTATGTGGAAAAAACGGTTTATGAGAAATTTTTACAACTAGTTAAAGAAGAGACGGAAAACTTAGTGCTTGGAACGGCGCGGGATAGTGATGTTGGCTCCATGACGTACCCCGTTCAAAAGGAAATTGTGAAAAAACAGGTTCTTGATGCATTACAACATGGTGCAAAATTAGAAACGGGTATCCATCCTGATGAGTGGGATGATTCGATGTTTGTACGCCCCATGATTTTATCTAATGTAAAGCATGAGATGGATATTTGTCGTGAAGAATTTTTCGGACCTGTTATGCCGATTGTTCCTTTTGAAACAGAGGAAGAGGTTATTAAGTTTGCCAACGATTCAAAATACGGATTAAATTCGAGTGTATGGAGTTCGGATTTGCAAAAGGCAAGAAGGGTTGCAAGTCAATTAATTACGGGAGCGGTAAATATTAATGAAGTTGCTGTATCCGTTGCGAATCATCATTTACCTTTCGGCGGAGTAAAGGAAAGTGGAATTGGCCGCTATCACGGCAGCGCAGGTTTAACCATTTTTTGCCATGAAAAAGCAATTGTCGTCGATTCTGGTAAGTTGAAAACGGAAATTCAATGGTATCCTTATAAAGGTAAGTATGAAGATTTCCTCGAACTGTTTCAAAGTTATTTTAGCCCGAGACGAAATTGGATTCGCTTTGTCAGATGTTTTCTTCGATTGCTGCGGAAATAGAGCGGGTGGGGTCCCCTATTGTTTTGCAAATATGCGGGAAGTAAAAAGAGTCCTTTAGATTTGATGTGAACCCCAAAAGTTAGAGTAAAAAACTTAACTTTTGGGGTGCAGTACAATTAATAGGACTCTTTTTTTCGTATTAACTTTGCTTTACATGAATGGACTTTACTTCACCGTGAGGGTGCGATTCATTTACTAATTTTTTATATTCTTGTTCCAATTCAAATAAGGACAATTCATACAAATGTTTATCACCTTTTTTATATATATTGTAAGCAAGTAATTTATTTATTAGTTTATTTTTCCGTTCTGCAATCGTTTTTCGATTCGTTTGAGTCAATTTTATCACTCCTTAAAAAACCTCTTCTTGAAAAATAAGAAGAGGTGATTGTTTTCCTCAACTTATCTTTCAAGCGGATTTGCTTGTTGGATTTAGCACAGTATTCTCATGTAGAACCTGTTGCTGAAGCTTCATAGGGCCAAGTCCCTCCACTTCTCTAGATAAGTTGTCAATATTTACTGTTGGTTTTCATTATATTATATACAATTATTCCGATAAGTAAACTTGGAAATAAAACTTTGTAAATAATTTTACTCGATTCTCTTTAATTGTGAAAGTAAAAAGCTCATGCATTATCGTTTATTATCATTTAATCTACGTGCTTCTTCCGGACTAGACATCTTCGTTGCGCTATCTTTCTCTAAGGATGGATCACGATCTGCTGCTACATGACCACTTTTTCTCAGTTTTGTTTCTTGGCGATCCTTGGACATATTTTGCACCTCCCACATATTACTTTCTACTTTTTGCCAAGGTTTATACATTCGTTGCCAATATTTATTTATATGAGACAGTAGTCAATGTAGTTCCCTTAGCCCTTTATAATTTGTAAACCTTGGTTTTGTAATGCTAGCCAAATTTTTCGATCCAAGGAAAAAGGCGAACGATCTTGTAGTTGGGCTAGCTCCTGTTCTGTAATTGTAACTTCGTATGAATCATCTCCTTTTTTTACAATGAAATGATAATCCTTTAATTTTAGTAAAAGTACTTGATATTCTGGAGACCATTCTTGTAATTGTTTTTCAATTATATCTGCTACTTTAATGAAAAACTTTTCCCCATCCATGTTTTTTGACATATACCCGCGAATCATACCGCTTACATTCATTTCGTTTCACTCCTAATTTTAAGTTTTGAAACGAACGAAAAAAGCTCTTCATTGCGGGATGCAACAAAGAGCACTTTAGCCGTTCGTTATCATCCAAAGCAATGCTTTGCTGGTATTAGCACCTTACCTTATGGCAGGTTGCTGTGAAATCATCGAGCCAGGTCTCTCATTCACTCTTGATAACCTTATTCAGTTATTTTTAGCATAACATAATTTCTGTTAATCGTAAAGTCTATTAAGTTTACTGATGAAATCGCTATTCCGATTGTATAGATTGGAAAAGATTAGGCAATCTATAGGTGAGTGGGCGGGAAGATGAGGTGAATAACGTGGTTCGAAGTTTCAAATACGTTGTGCCAGTGCTTCTTTTGTTATTAATTTTGATCGGTTGTTCGGGGATGGAGCGAGCCCATGAAAGCGATGCGGTTGTTCCGAAGCATGTAAATTACATTCCGAAAAATCCGAATCCGATTCCGATTAGTAATAAGGATTCCATGTACGTTTCTTACCAACTACAAAGGGCGGTTGAAAATGTAGATGTAGTAGAAAAAGCACAAGTTGTTGTTTTAAATCAAGAAGCGTATGTAGCGGTATGGACGGGTATAAAAAAAGGGAAAGGTGAGACTGGTGAGGGGGAGCAAGATTCGATTGGAGAAGCTTTGAGAGAAGGAATTGATCGGGCTTTAGATGGAAATAAGGAAAGTGATGTTAATGAGGATCAAAAGGATGTAAGTTATGAAAAATTGATTCAAAATATTGTTTTTGATGAGGACCCTTCTCTACAAAGTGTCCATGTTTCATTTAATCCGGATGTTTATAGGCGCATGAAAGCTTTTGCGGATGTAATAAAAGCAAATGGACATAATGATAGTTTAAGTGGCGATTTTGAAGTAATGGTAAATGAATATTTTCATAAATAACAATTGTAAAAAGGTGGTTATATTCATGAAAAAGAAACCAAAGTTTCAAGAAGGAAGAAAAGTGACGCAAGACAATCAAATTTACGGTACGCCGAATAGTAAAGCGAAAGACGGAACAGGAGACTCACCGAATGATAACGTGAGACAATACGATCCGGATGAGTTGAAGTAAGATTTGTTTAGCGGAGAATGTATGAGTAATCTTTTATGGATGCTTGTAAAAGACAGTTCGTAATGAAAATGAGAGAAAAATGTCTCTTAGAAGTGTTGTAAAAGACGTTTTAACGAGAATAATGATGAAAATTGTCTTTTAGATGCGCTATAAAAGACAAATTATTGAAATCTTATATGAAATTTGTCCTTTATTCGTTTTCAAAAAGACATTTAAAGAATTGCTCACATAAAAACTGTCCTTTAGCATTGTTCTAAAGGACATTTTCAATGGAATCTACAATAGTTTTGTCTTTTAGAAGTATCATAATGGAGCAACTTTCATTAATAGCCCCAAACACATTGTCAATTTACCTTTAATATGGTACCCATCTCACTTTCTGTGCTTCATTGAAACGCTTATCAACCTCCGGCCAATTAACCAAATTCCACCAATTGTCGATATATTTTTTTCGATTGTTTTTATACTTCAAATAATACGCGTGTTCCCAAACATCAAGTGCTAAAAGCGGAATGACGTCCCACTGACTTAAGTTTTGATGCTTTTCTGCTTGTAAAATTTCTAACCGTCCACTTCGAGGTGACCATACGAGTATTGTCCAGCCGCCGCCTTCCACTTTATTTGCGGCTTCGGAAAATTGCTTTTTAAACCTATCGAAACTTCCAAAGGAATGATTAATTGCTTGTAATAAGCGTCCTTGTGGTTGCCCACCACCTTTTGGACTCATGACCGACCAAAATATTGTATGCAAGTAATGTCCCGCGCCGTTGAAGGCGAGTTCCCGTTCCCAATGTTTAACTAAATCAAAATTATTTGTTTGACGAGCTCTCTGTAATTCCATTTCAGCTTTATTTAACCCGTCGACATAACTTTTATGATGTTTATCATGATGCAAGCGCATTGTTTCTTCATCAATATAAGGTTCTAAAGCATTGTATGCGTACGGAAGAGGTGGAAGTTTGTGACCGCCGATCGGAACCGAGCGACCAATATTCATATTGCTATTTTCATCTTCAACAGAAACATTTGAAAAGCGCTTATAAAATTCATCATAAATTTCCACTGCTTTATCATACACTTCTTTTTCAGTTAAATTGTTTTGTTTCTCATTTAAATCGTCACGAAAGGTAATCAGTTTTTCTTGGAATTTTTCCAACTCTTTTTGATTATTCCTCTTACTAGTTTCTTTTAAAAACTCTTTTATTGCACGTAATGCTTCATCACACCATTTCCGTATATTACTAAAGTAATCCGACAATATTGTAACCCCCTTTAAATATGGTGGTGTGACGGATCTTCCTTTTTTCTCAAAACGTAAACTTAATTCAATAACTTGCTTACGGTTTCTCTAATCGCTTCTTCTGCTTTTTCTCGACCCGAATTAGCAATCACCGATTTAACAAGCATACTCATGGCACCTGTAATCAAATAATCCAATCGTAAAAATGCCGACGTACGATTCTTATTTACGTTCTCTAACTCTAAATATCCCCGTCCTTTAATCGTTTTATTTTCACTTGCTAGCTTAAAAAGAATTTTTGATGGTTGAGTTACATCCATTATTTTAAATTGAATAAGTAGTTGTTTTTTCGTAAATCCAAAGTTTGTGTTGACGAGTAATGAGTATTGTTGGTCATTCACTTTTTCGTGGGAATGATACCCGGGAATCGTTTTTGCCCATTCGTCAAAGGAATTGACTAAATTCCATAACTTTTGAATCGGATAATCAAGGTTCATGGAATGGGTTAATGTTTCCATCGCTTTTCCTCACTTTTCATATGGTGAAATTACTAATCGTTAAATTATATTCGAAACATAGATATATATGAAAAATTTACGAAATACACAAGCAGAGCTGCTTCCATTACTATAAGGAAGTCAAAAACCTTTACCTTGACAATATGCCTAAGGGGGTATATTATAAGGGTAGAAAATTAATCTTTGTAAAAAATATAAAAAAATAAAGAGGTGATTCAGTGCATTATGATAAATCCATTGTCAATCGGTTGAAGCGAGTGGAAGGGCAAATCAAAGGTGTCTTAAAAATGATTGAAGAAAATAAAGATTGTAAAGAAGTCATTACCCAGCTGTCTGCTTCACGTAGTGCGATTGATCGAACAATCGGATTAATCGTTAGTTTGAATTTAGAACATTGTGTCCGTGAAAGTATTGAAAAAGGGGAAGAGACATCAAAACTCGTTAAAGAAGCGGTCGATTTACTTGTAAAAAGTAGATAAAATTATTTTTTTAAAAATAAATATACCCGTAGGGGTACTGATTAAAGACAAATAAAAGGAGCGATTTTAAATGAAAGAAATTAGTGCAAAACAATTACAAGAAAAAATTGAAAATGGTGAACAAGTAAATATTATCGATGTGCGGGAAGATTTCGAAGTAGCAGAAGGAAAAATTCCAGGCGCAAAGCATATTCCGTTAGGTGAAGTAGGTGAAAGAATAAACGAGCTGGATAAAGATAAACATTATTATTTTGTATGCCGATCTGGTGGTCGAAGTGGAAGAGCATGTGAATATTTAGAACACCTTGGATACAACGTAACGAATGTTGAAGGCGGTATGTTAGCTTGGGAAGGCGAAACGGAATAAGGAGGGATGATGATGAGTAAGAAAATCTTAATCGTCGGTGGCGTTGCTGGTGGCGCATCCGTTGCTGCACGGGTAAGGAGACTTGATGAACAAGCGGAAATAATAATGTTCGAAAAAGGCCCTCACGTATCCTTTTCCAATTGTTCATTACCTTATCATTTAAGTGGCATTGTGGAAAATAGTAAAAAACTTGTGCTAACTTCACCGGAAGATTTTAAGAAAAAATATAATATTGAAGCTCGAGTTCATAGTGAAGTCATTGCGATTAATCGTGAGGAAAAAACGATTACGGTGAAAGATTTAGTAAACAATGAAACGTATGATGAAAGTTATGATAAATTAGTGTTATCGCCTGGTGCAAAGCCAATTCGTCCAAATCTTGAAGGAATTGACAATCCGAACGTATTTACAATTCGTAACGTCGTCGATATTGAAAACTTAAACACGTTTATTAAGCATGAAGGAATGAAACGGATTGCCGTCATTGGTGGTGGGTTTATCGGTGTTGAAGTCGCTGAAAACTTACGACTGGCAGGGTATGAGGTTTCCGTCATTGAGTTTGCGAACCAAATTATGAAGCCATTTGATTTTGATATGGCACAAATTCTCCATAAAGAAATGGTTGACCATGGTGTGGAGTTAATTTTAAATGATGGGTTAGCGAAAATTGGCGAAGGGTTTGTGGCAACCCAATCAGGTAAAAAGATTGAAGCAGATGCTGTAGTTGTTGCAATTGGTGTACGACCAGAGACGACACTTGCTGAAGATGCGGGTCTTGAAATCGGGGAAACCGGTGGCATTAAAGTTGATGCAAACTATGTCACAAGTGATCGGGATATTTATGCCGTTGGTGATGCGATTGAAGTGTATCATCGTTTAACCCATAAGCCGACACGTCTTGCTTTAGCCGGTCCTGCACAAAAACAAGCGAGAGCTGCTGCAAACCATATGTATGGCATCTCTACCCAGAATAAAGGTGTTATCGGTTCATCGTCTATTCGTCTATTTGACTTAAATGCAGCGGCAACAGGATTAAATGTGGAAACGGCAAAACAAGCCGGGATTTCCGTTGATTCGGTTTATGTTATGCCACCGGATAAAGTTGGCTTAATGCCGGATAGTCACCCAATGCATTTTAAATTAGTTTATGAATTACCAACGGGTCGCATTCTTGGAGCACAAGCAATCGGAAAAGGGAATGTCGATAAACGGATTGATGTAATTGCGGCGATGATTACAATGAACGCAACTTTAGAAGACTTGGCAGAGCTAGAATTATCCTATTCTCCTATGTTAGGTACGGCAAAAGATGTCGTCAATATGGCAGCCCTTGTTGCGCTTAATCAATTACATGGTCGATATCGTGAAGTGAAGGTTTCTGAAGTTCGTGAGCTCGTTGAAAAAGGTGCTTTTATTATCGATGCCCGTGGAGTAAAAGAGTTTGAACGAGGTCATTTGAAAAATGCGGTCAATATTCCGTTAAGTGAGTTCCGTGATCGTCTCGATGAAATACCGAAGGACAAACCGGTTTATATTCATTGCCGTTCTGGACAACGTAGCTACAATATGGTCATGGCGTTACAAAATTTAGGGTATAACAATGTATACAATATTGCTGGTTCATTTCTAGGAATTTGCTTATACGAATACTATACGGACTACGTTACAGGTCGAGAAAAAATCGTTACAGAGTACAATTTTAAATAATTTTTTTACAGAAAAATATACTTATATAGGTATAAAGGAGGGAAACGTGTTTGGGCATATTCGAATGGATTATAATCGTCATCATCGCCCTTTTCTTCATTAACCGTTTAATACCAACAAAAGGGATTACGAATATTACTGTAGAAGAGGCGAAAGAAAAGATTAACGATAAAAATGTTCAATGTATTGATGTACGTACACCTGGCGAATATAAAGTAAAAAATCGTCCACAATTTAAAAATATCCCGTTACATGAACTACCGAGTAAAATCGATAAGCTCGATAAAAATAAAGACGTTGTCGTCATTTGCCAAAGTGGGATGCGAAGTTTACGAGCAGCGAAATTATTGAAAAAGCAAGGTTTTAAAAATATTTATAATGTAAAAGGCGGAATGAGCGCTTGGTATTAAGAAAGGACGATACACCATGACAAAACAAATTACGCCAGAAGAAGTAAACAAACGTCTATTAAAGAATGAAATGGTCCATATTATTGATGTTCGTGAAAATGCAGAAGTGAAAACGGGAAAAATTCCAGGTGCAAAACATATTCCGTTAGGACAGCTCGCTTTACGTAAACATGAATTAGATCAAAATAAAACGTATATTGTTGTTTGCCAAACGGGAAATCGAAGTAAGGCTGCATGTGGAATTTTGGAAGCGTTCGGTTATGATGTCGAAAATATGATTGGTGGTATGAATAATTGGCCGGGGAAGTTGGAATAGATTTTTTAGATGATAAAAAGTAGGGGAACGTTATGAATGAAAAAGTAACTGTATATACGACAACCCTTTGTCCCGTTTGTAAAATGGTGAAGGAATTTTTACAGTTGAATGAAATAAATTATCGAGAGGTAAATGTAGATCTTAATCCTTTGGCAATGGTAAAGCTCCTTGCAAAAACAGGGAAGTTTACCGTCCCGCAAACGAATATTAACGGTCAGTGGATTGCGGGTTTTGATCCGGTCAATATGTTAAAAGCGATGCAATCGAAATGAAATTTTAAAATGCCTGAACTCTTTCAACGGAGTTTCAGGCATTTTTATGTAATACTGTGTCATAGAATTGGAAGCACTAGTTCACCTTCAGTGCGAATTATATTTTACCATTACTTTCCCAATACTCTTTAGCCTCAATTAGATGCTTTAATACTTCTTTGGCAACTTCTTCATAGATGTTTTCAGATTCTTTTTCAACATCGTACCTGAACCATTGGCCATTCTTTTCGTTTAACCTTAATCTATCGTTTACGTCGTGGGCAGTAACTTTATTCGGTGGAACTTTTTCACCCCATGAGAAAGTAACGCCTTCCGGTGAACAAACGGCAGCTTCAACAACAAATCCACCGCCATACCTGTCAAATTGAAAAGTCATGAGGTCAATTTTATCTTCACTTATTCTTCGAAAATGGGGGAAAGATCCTTTAAATCCTTTAGCCCTAAGTTCAGGAACAACGATGTTCTTTAATGCTGATATCATTTTGTCTCGTTCGGAGGACATTTTACCACCTCGTCTATTCTATTTTACAAACTAAATTAAATTTTATCATACCGTGAGATGAAACGATTAGTTTACTAGAAAGAAAAAGGTTGACAGTAACCTATATTGTAATCAGGAATGTATAAAACGGAAAATATTAGCAATTTACTTTGTTTTAAGTTTGATATTCGCGATTTTTAAAAAGTTTTAACCCTTTTCTTTTTTTCCCTTCATAACAAATATGAGAGAAAAATAGAAAGGGAGATTTTTATGTTTGTGGATCATGATGTCGTTGAAAAAATCGGTCAATTACAAATTACAGGTAATGTAATACCAACAAGTTGGTTTCGAAATATTACGTTTGCGAATGGAAAGCCACATTTTGTTGCGATTACGATTTTAGCGGAAATTGTTTATTGGTATCGTCCGATGGTCGTTCGTGATGAACAAACGGGTCAAATTTTACGGATGAAAAAGAAGTTCAAGGACGATATGTTGCAAAAGAGTTACCAATCATTCGCGGAGAAATTTGGTTTTTCCAAACGGCAAGCAAAAGAGGCAATTGATTATTTAGTGGAGTGCGGGCTTATTCGTCGTGAGTTTCGTAGTATCCGTTCTTTCTCCGGTACGATTGTAAATAATGTAATGTTTGTAGAACCGATCCCAGAAAATATTGAAAAACTTACTTTGGAAAACGATTTGGAAATGACCTCCTCAAATATGAAAAAAGAGGAGGAAATATTTCACCCAACCTCTTCCGTTCAAACGGAGGAGACTGTTTCGGTAGATTGTATAAGCCCATCCGTCGGAGGTGAGGAGGGTCCTACATTTGAACGGGAGACAAATACAGAGAATAAACAAGAATACAAAAATAAATTTATTTATGATGATGGGGCGTGCGGGGAAAACGCTCGAGAAACTTCGCATCCAAATGAGAAGGTGAAATATGAATCCACAGTAAAGGATGAAAATGATCCGTTTACATTTTTTGAAGAAAATGGATTTGGTACGGTTGGTAATTTTTTACATAAAGAAATAACGAAATGGTGTCAGGAGTTATCAAAAGAACAAGTCGTACAAGCGATGCAACGAGCTGTTTTGTACGGTGGTAAAAGCTGGGCTTATGTGGAAAAGATTTTAAAGAATTGGAAATTGAAGGAGAGTTTAAAGGAACATAATCCAAACTACATTCGTAAAAAGAATCCTATGGAAAAACCAACGAAAGGAAAAGCAACTCGAAAAGAACCGATTCCAGATTGGCTGCAAAAGAAGGAATGGGAAGTACAGGTAGACTGTGATCCAGATTTTGAAAAAATGAAAGAGCAATTGAAGCAAAGATTACAAAAATATGGATATCAAGAAAAGGTAGGGATTGCTTAAGGTGATATTGTAAGAAAATGTTTGCATGCATGTACGACAAAGAAAATTCGACTTTTAAAAACATTCCCAAATATTTTGGTTCTTTCGTAATACGAATATTTTACCCTACGAATAATTTAATCAAGTCGACCTATCCACAATATTTCAGAAAAAGTGTATAAAGAAGATGCTTGGAATTTTAATTTTAACTTATAGGAGGAAGATGTTTGTTTAAGAAGAAGTGATAGAAGGAGAGGAAGGAGCGGATGAAGAAGGGGGAATTTTAACTGAGAACATAATTCGTCTAAACGCAATTGAATCAACGGCCCTCGATGACATCGAGAAAAAACGATGGACGAAATTACAACAAAGTGGTGGGATGGAAAATCGTATTCACTATGGTGGCGACATGTTAATCCAGTCAGAATCTGCTAGTCCTGGTGCAGGTACATATAAATATGATTTAAATGTTACCGGTTCAGGTCATTTTAATTTTAATAAAACGATTGCTAAATATGATTTAGCAACACAAGAAAAAGTTCATGAAGTCGTATTAGATACCGGAAGATCAATAAATCCTTCAATTTATCCAATTATTACAGAGGAACTTATAATCTTTCGAACGATCGATACGCTTACCCAATCCATAGTTGCCGTTAATCTCGATTTAACAGAGGAAAAATGGGTCGTTGAAGGAGACGAAATATTAATTGACTATATGATTTATGATAATGGAAATTTATATGTGATTGCGGATGATTACGGGAATGGGGAATATTTATTGATTACAATTGACGCTGCGACAGGGGAAGTGAAGGAAAAACTAAACCTAGAAGGTGGATCTAATAACGATCCGAATACGTTTTACACATATGACGGCAAAGTTTATATTCAAATTGATGAAGGAACGGTAGATGAATTTTATTATGTTATTGATGCGGAAGATGCGAATCGACCACTGCCATCGTTTAATTAAATCGGAAAGTTTATTGAAAATTTTAGAGGGAGTTTCCACTCTTTTGGGCTTACGTTGTCTTTTATTTGAAAAAAATCCCTTCCAACGGGATGTACTTCGTGGAAGGGAGGTTACTTTATTACTGTTGATTTCTCGTAATTTTTATATCAGCCATTGTTAAAAGACCTGGGGTTGGGGTGCTTGCGATGGTTTTTGCCACATTAATCGTCATCGCAGCGGTTGCGGTATCTCCAAAAATCCCGTTAGGAATGACAAGTTCTGTTCGTTCTGTTCCCTCTAAAATGATGCGGTCTTCTTGTTCAACGTCAACGGCCATAATTAACTCGAGCGTTATTTTTCTTCCATCGTCTGTCTCTGCTTCAACGAGTTGATGTTGGCCACTAACTTGACCGGTTTTAAGTTCACCGATTGCTAAAGTATATTCCTTTTCTGCAATTTGCGGGTTGATTGTGTTTTTTACATCAGATAGGGTAAGTCCTAAACCGTAGGCAATTAATCTAGCAGACTCTTCTAATCCGACATGACCGATTTTATTTTGTTCAGCAAGTTCGGTGAATTGTTCAACGTTCATTCCAACACCAACTTTTTTCTGTAGCGGAAGTCGTCTTTTGGAAACATCAACTTTTCGTGAAACTTTTATATTCGAAATCTGATTGGTAACGGATGTTAAAAATAGAGTCATTGTATCCATAATAAAACCCGGATTCACACCAGTTCCGATGACAGATAAACCTTTCTTTTTCGCATAGTCATCAATTTCTTTCGCAAGTTCAGGATATCGATGCCACGGGTAGGATAGCTCCTCACATGTCGAAACGACGGAAAAGCCGTGGTCGAGTAAATTTTTAATTTGTGGCCAAACGTTAGCTAAATTTGAGCCGGTTGCATGTATGGCAATTTTCGATTGTTCCTCGTTGACCGTAACTTGATTGAGATTTTCAACGACTAGTTTTCCTTTAGCCTCCGTGCCTAAAATATCGCCAATATCTTTCCCGACTTTTTCCGGATCAATATCAACAGCTCCTATTACAGACAATCCATGAACTTCACTTGCTTGTTTAAGAATTTCTACTCCAATTGGACCTAAACCAAATTGTACGTAACCGAAATTTATATGCCCCATAATTTCTCCCCTTTAAAATAATGTGTTCATCTATAATGGTAGCAATCTTCTTTGTATTATAGAAATATGTATAAATTATAGATTTATAAGTTGTAGTTATAAAAATTGCGTTGAAATTATGCTTTATTTTAAAATTGAAGTAGAAAAACAGACCCATTATTAATTTGTAGTTATGGATGCGAAAAAGAGGAAGTGACTTTAATGAATTATCTTGCCTTACGATATTTTATCGAAGTAGCAAACACGTTGAACTTTAGTCAAGCGGCTGAAAATTTACATATATCCCAACCGGGTTTAAGTCAACAAATTACAAGTATAGAAGAGCAATTAGGGTTTAAACTTTTTCACCGGACAACACGGAAAGTGACGTTAACAGAGGAAGGGAATTATTTGTATAAAAGTATTTTGCCGGCCTTTGAAAATATTGAAAGTACGGTAAAAGAGATGGAAAAAACAGGGCTAATCCCACAAACATCAATTAAAATTGCGACCGTACCATCCGCAGCTAGTAACTGGCTTCCGAAACTGTTAAATCAATTAAAAGATAAATTAGGAGAGTTTGAGTTTTATATTCAGGAAACTTCGTCGACAAAGGCAATCGAGTTGATTAAGAAGCGGGAGAGTGACATAGCCTTTATCCGCACTCCGGTTAATGTGAGGGAACTAGTCGATCAACAATTGGAAATACTAGAGTTAACGAAACATCCATTACAACTTGTTGTGCCGGCAAATCATCCAGTGGCTGGAAAAGAGGAGGTTGATTTATTTGAGCTAAAGGATGAACCATTTTTACATTATGATCCGATTAAATCGCCATCATTGTACCATATTGTCGAGCAGGCTTGTTTAACGGCAGGATTTATTCCGAAAATATTAGGGATTGGTCCTGAGTTATTAACAATTGCGAATCTAATTTCAAACGGCATCGGTGTAACGTTGATGCCACGGGATATGGTTGAGCTTTTACCAACGGAGAAAATTAAAGCGATCAATATTATAAATGAAAAAGTGTATAGCTCAATTTCGGTTATTTGGAATAAAGGTGGGAATGTGCCACTCCTGACGCAGTATGCCCTTAATATTTTGGAAGAGTATGCAAAGGAAGCGAAGGTGGGGGATGGGGAATGATTTTTATGTGCAGGAAAAACATGTATAATAGGAGTATGTTTTAAATCGAAAAAGGAGTTAAAATCATGAAAAAACACCGTATTTATACAATGACTTTTGCTAGTGTTTATCCGCATTATATTACGAAGGCTGAGAAAAAAGGACGGACGAAGGAAGAAGTGGATGAAATTATCCGCTGGCTAACAGGCTACACTCAGGCAGAATTAGAGGCACATATTGAAAACAAAACAACATTTGAAGCATTTTTTGCTGAAGCACCGAACATGAATCCGAATCGTTCACTGATTAAAGGTGTCATTTGTGGTGTCCGTGTAGAAGAAATCGAAGATCCATTAATGAAAGAAATTCGCTACTTGGATAAGTTGATTGATGAATTAGCGAAAGGGAAAAAGATGGAGAAAATTTTACGGGCGTAATTATATGAAAAGGGTCCTCCTGTTCATGGGGCAGGAACATTTTGCTCTTATTGTATGAATTGGAAAATTTTGCGGGAAAATCTTAAGATGTCCCTTGACAATAATGCATTCATCGTTTATATTTATAATTGTCTAAAATAAATATGATTCCGTAGCTCAGCTGGGAGAGCACCACCTTGACAGGGTGGAGGTCGCTGGTTCGATCCCAGTCGGAATCATAGCCGAAAGTCCTTGATATTCAAGGGCTTTTTTCTTTTGTCCTCCATCCCAAACAAGAGAAACTTTAGCATTTGGTCACCAATTGGTCACATACAACAAAGGTGATTCTTTCAACTGATTTTGGTCACTTAATTGAGAAGATTGACCGAATAACATTTTTCCAAATTCACGTGCAGTGTCTTTTTGCATGTTCGGAAGTAAGTGACTGTATCGGTCTAATGTGATTCTTGTATCAGCGTGCCCAAGTCGTTCAGATACAATCTTAGGGTGCACCCCTTGTTTTAACAACAATGTGGCATGGGTATGGCGTAAATCATGGAATCGGATCTTTTTGACATTAGCTTTCTTGATGAATATAGAGAAATTTCGACGTAAATTACTTGCATTTATTGGCGTACCTTTTTCAGAAGAATTCACTAGATTCATATCTTGATAGAGTGGCCCTAATTGCAAACGATGTTTCCCTTGGGATATTTTGTGTTGTTTTAGAGCAATGATTAATTCATCAGGCATTGCAATTGATCTTGTCCCTGATGCAGTTTTCGTTGAAGGGATGATCTTTTTACCGTCTTTACTGAGTGTTTGACGTACATGGATAACACCATCGTCAAAATTAATGTCGTTCCAGGATAAACCGAGGATTTCACCTTGTCTCATACCTGTCGTTAAAGCGATAAAATACACCATGTAGTAATGGCTTTCTTTAGCTACTTCAAGAAAACGCCGTACTTCTTCAACATCCCAAACTTTCATTTAACTGTTTTCCTCTTTTGGTGGATCTACAAGAGTTACAGGGTTTTTAACAATCAACTCCAGTTTCACAGCATGGTTTAAAGCATTGACTAAAATGGCATGTATTTTTCTTACCGTATTGTTACTTAGCCCCTTTTCATTTTTTAGTTTAATGTAAAAACGTTGGATTAACAGTGGAGTGAGGTCTTTTAACTGAATGTTACCGAGTTCAGGAATAATATGAGCTGTTAAATTTAGGTGATACGTGTCAAATGTGCTCTCTTTTATGGTCATTCTTTTCATCTCTAGCCATTTGTCTAAAAAGATGCCTAGTTTTTCTTTTGAAGGCTCCACATAGGTTCCATTATTTAAAGAACTGAGAGCTTCTGTTAACGCTTGTTTTGCTTCCTTCTTCGTCTTAAAACCTCGCTTTTTCTTTTGAATACGCTTGTTGTTGGCATCTCTTCCCATCTCAATGACGTAATACCATTTACTCCCTTCTTTTCTTACTGATCCCGTATAAGCCATAGGACATTCTCCTTTCGAAAAAAGTAGTTATAAAAGAATGGAGAGGTTTTTACTCCTCTCCACCATTTAACCAATTGAAAAACACTTCTCTCGATACTTTAATGCGTTTACCAATTCGAACAACATGGAATTGTCCTGAATTGACTAGGTCATACGCTTGTCTTCGTCCAATACCTAATATCGATTGGATATGAGACACATCTAATGCCACAGGATACCCTTCTTTTCGTTTCATACCAATTCGCCTCGCTTCCTTTTATGTAATTAATAACTATTTCTAGTATCCTTTGTTAGTTTTATTGTATCATCTAATAGGGTGATTTTTATCAACAATTTAAGCACGTGTGTTCGATGTGATTTTGCAATTGTGGAGGAGTACTATGTCAAACTATCTCATTTCTAATCATACATTCCTAGTTGATAGAATTGTTTTCACTAGACGATTAAAAGGGTTAACAGGAGATAGGCTTAAACTGTATTTATTCATGTGTCGTGTTGTTTCAGTTGATCCGAATAATCGATATTTTATGTCTTATCAACATGCTAATAAAGAATTAAACATAAGTGAACATAAATATAGAAGTGCTTTAAAATGGTTAGAGCAGAATTTCTTTATT
Source organism: Pallidibacillus pasinlerensis (assembly GCF_009996845.1). Lineage (GTDB taxonomy): Bacteria > Bacillota > Bacilli > Bacillales > Caldibacillaceae > Pallidibacillus > Pallidibacillus pasinlerensis. Next base: position 17,941 of record NZ_JAACYS010000067.1, read on the forward strand.
AGAAAAACGGGGAATGTTGGTAGAGCAAATGCTTATCAAGTACTATTTCTTCCAGTATTTGATGGGTCAACCTATCACTCTAGAGCTCAAATTAAAAGAGATCGGAATACATTTAAGCAAGGTGGATACGGATATGTAGAGATGCCCATTGAACTACTGAAAGGCTCCATTTTATCGAATCATAGTGTATGGAAGGATTTAAGAATCATGACACTAGGCCTGTTGTATCTCTATTTTTGATTGATGTGTATGGAGGGATTGATCCAAATGTTCTTTATGTAGATGCTCAAGGTGATATAAAGATAGATGAATCTTTGTATACGGATTTAAAAACGACCGAAAATCGTCTAATAAATA
>NZ_JAACYS010000068.1 GCF_009996845.1 Pallidibacillus pasinlerensis
GTTTCTTTTTGGGTTGACTTCCATTTTCAATTATTTCCTCTAGAACTAGTTCCATTTGCATGTTATAATTTGTTTGAATAGTCATTTGATTATTCGTAAAAAATCGTCCTTTCTGTTGAATGTTGTCTCTTCAACTTCATTCTACAAAAAAGGACGATTTTTTGTACCATTAAATAGCAAAAGGGCTAGAACGAAGGTCAATTAAAAATTGACTTTTCGGACAGCCCCCACTTACTTAAAGTAATATGTATATACTAATCTTTATATTTTTTTCCATAATTCAAGGTTTTGCACAGATAAATCTACACATGGAACATCTTTCTTCTTTTTGATACATTTTAAAAAAAATAAGTAATTTTTCACATCACGTATAGCTTGTTGAAAATAATTATTACCACAGTCATTATAGTGTTTTATATATTTATATAAGACTGTTTCATTAATAAATTCGATATACATGATGTCCGTATATTCATAAATATACTTGAATATCCGTTCTAAAGATTCATTAATAATAGGGTAAAATGGATTGCATTTATCTAAAGAAAATTGATCAGCCAATGTTGTATAGCGAACCATGCTTTTTAATTCTATCAATATTAACACCGCCGTATTCTATTATGTTTTTATAAATATTGACAAATTTGGATTTTTTCATTTAAGCAAAAAAAGACCCGATTGTGCATCGGTATAAATTGTTTAATATACTAATAGAAAATCAAGTCATATTATAACAAACATCAACAAAAAAACGGCATTCTTTTTGACCATTAACGATAAAAAGCACACCGTAAAGGGAATTATTCGATAAATATGTGTATCGCTCCAAATATTCGTATAACATAGATCTGCTACATCTTTAATTACTGAAACAAGTTTTGAAATTTCTTGTGATTGTTTGTCCAATCTCTGTACATTTTCTACGGCAGCTCTTACAATTTGATTAATTTTTCTCATTTGTTCCGTTGAAGTAATCATTAGTTCGCTACCCTGTTCTGTCATCCCTAACACATGGTTCTTTTCCCCTATCTTTTTTGATGTATACTAGGATGCTTAATGTATCGGAACATTTTATAAGTTATTAATATGAAATTTATAACAAGTGGTATTTTTTTCCAAAAATCTACAAAATAAAAGCTGATTCTCCAAATGGAAAATCAGCTTTTTAAAAATTTATTAAGTATTTAAGCTTCTACATCATAGCCTTGATCTTCAATTGCTTCTTTCATCTTATCAACAGTAACTTTTGAATCATCAAAAGTAACGTCGACTTTACCAGCTTCTAAGTTTACTTCAGCTGTTGATACACCTTCTAAGTTTTTCAACGCACCTTCAACAGCCATTTTGCAATGACCACATGTCATTCCTCTTACTTCTAATGTTTTTGTTGCCATATTATTTCACCTCCTTTAAAAGTTTATTTATAATTTCACTCGTTTTAATCGGAGAGCGTTAGTAACAACACTAACAGAGCTTAAAGCCATCGCAGCCCCTGCCAGCCATGGAGCTAGAAACCCCGCTGCAGCTATTGGAATCCCGGCAGTATTGTATCCAAACGCCCAAAATAAGTTTTGCTTAATATTTCGGATTGTTGCATGACTAATTTTAATCGCTTTAGGTATAAGAAGGAGTTCTCCACCTAAAATCGTAATATCGGCAGCTTCGATTGCAACTTCAGTACCTGTACCTATCGCAATCCCGATATCTGCTGTAACTAATGCTGGAGCATCGTTCACCCCATCACCAACCATAGCAACTTTCTTACCTTGAGCTTGTAGTTGTTTAACTTTTTCTGCTTTTTCTTCTGGCAGAACTTGAGCGATAACTTGATCAATACCAGCTTGTTTTGCAATCGCTTGAGCAGTTCTTTCATTATCACCTGTCAGCATGACAACTTCGATTCCCATTTCTTTTAACTGTTTAATCGCTTCAGGTGCTGTTTCTTTTATCGTATCCGCTACGGCAATTGTACCGCTATACTCACCATTAATGGCAATTAACATTGCAGTTTTTCCGTTCGTCTCAAATTCAACTAATTTTTCTTCATAACCATCAATATTAATTTGATGGTTATTCATTAACTTTCTATTACCAACTAAAATGTGGTTTCCATCAATTGATGCCTCTATACCATACCCAGGTATTGCTTTAAAGTCTTCAACATCTAGAAATTCAATACCGTTTTCTTCTGCGTACGCAACGATTGCTCCAGCAAGTGGGTGTTCCGAACCTTTTTCAGCACTCGCTAATAATTGTAACGTTTTTTCATTACCTATGAAGTCTGTTACTTCCGGTTTTCCTTTTGTGATTGTCCCTGTTTTATCAAGAACAACTGTATTTATTTGATGGGTTCTTTCTAAATGTTCGCCACCTTTAAAAAGAATCCCTGTCTCAGCAGCTCGACCTGTTCCTACCATAATTGAAGTTGGTGTTGCTAGTCCTAATGCACATGGACATGCTATAACAAGTACCGCAATCGCAGCAATAAGAGCCGGTTCTAACTGGCCAGGTTGTACGAAGGAAATCCAAATTATAAAGGTTAATATAGCAATACCAATAACGATAGGAACGAAATAACCAGATATGACATCAGCTAGTCTCTGAATTGGCGCTTTAGAACCTTGTGCTTCTTCGACCACCTTAATAATGGATGCAAGGGCTGTATCTTTACCTACTTTTGTCGCTTCAATTTCAATTGAACCATTTTTATTCATTGTTGCCCCAATGACATTTGCTCCAGGATTTTTTTCAATCGGAATTGATTCTCCTGTTAACATCGACTCATCGACCGAAGTTCTTCCTTTCACAACAATACCATCCACCGGTATCTTTTCGCCTGGCTTAACAATTAAGTGATCACCAACAACGACCTCTTCTACAGGTATCATCACTTCTTTTCCATCACGTAAAACGCGGGCTTCTTTTGCTTGTAAATTAAGAAGTTCAGATATTGCGTTTGTCGTTTGACTTTTTGCCCGTGCCTCTAAATATTTACCAAATAAAATTAACGTAATTAAAATGGCACTCGTTTCGAAATATAAATGTGGTTCATATGCAGAGTTTCCAAATGTTTTAAGCGCCTCATACAAACTGTAAAAATAGGCAGCACTTGTACCTAAAGCGACAAGTACATCCATGTTCGCTCCACCATTACGGAGATTTTTGTAAGCACCGACATAAAACTGCCAACCAATAATAAATTGAACCGGTGTTGCAAGGATAAATTGGAACCATGGATTCATCAAGATTGCTGGAATATTCATTCCAAATAAATGATCTAACATTGTTACAAGTAATGGTAATGAAAGAAAAGCTGAAATAATGAGTTTTGTTTCCATTGATTTCAGACGCTTTTCTTTATGAGTTTGTTTCTCTTCTGCTTCTTCCTTCGGTTTAGCGTCGTATCCGAGATTGCGAATTTTTTCGATGATTGCCTCGGTATCAACAATTCCAGGATTATATTCGATAGCCGCACTTTCTGTTGTTAAATTGACTGTAGCAAGTTCAATACCTTCTTGCTTATTTAATACTTTTTCAATCCGGTTCGAGCAAGCTGCACAAGTCATCCCTAACACATCAAGTTCTACTTTTTCCGTTAATACACCGTAACCAAGGTTTTCAATTTTTTTCGTAATTTCTTCCACCGATATTTTTTCTGGATTATATTTGACTGTAGCTTTTTCCGTCGTTAAATTAACTTGTGCTTCGACACCCTCCAATTTATTTAACACTTTCTCAACTCGATTGGAACATGCTGCACAAGTCATACCTGTAACACCGAGTGTGATATGTTGTTCTTCCATCTGACTCCCTCCTTACTTACCAAACTGCTTCAAAACACGCATCAATTCATCAATCGTTTCTTGACCTACACCTTTTTGAATTGCGTCACTAACACAATGTTGAATATGCCGTTCAGTAATCGAAAAGCCGACCGATTTTAATGCCGATTGAACAGCACTAATTTGTACCAATATCTCCATACAATATCTGTCATCTTCCACCATTTTTTGTATTCCGCGAATTTGACCTTCAATTCGTTTTAACCGATTTACAATTTTCTTTATTTCTTCTTCTGACCTAGGTGTACTTGGGTGATCATGTAAGAACTTATCCTCCAAATCATTCACATCCCTTTTCTTTATATACTTACCATACCCCAGTACGGTATATTTGTCAACTCTGATACAGGGGGATACAAGGGGATACAAGGGGACGGGTCTCTTGTACCAATTTTAAACATTGAGTTAAATTAAACATTCCTCATGATAATAATTTGAACACAAGCCGAGCTTTGCATGTATGACAGGTACCTTTTTTACCAAAAAAAGAAGACGGGTCCAATGCTAGAGCTTACCACTTCGGATTTGATGACGGACGGTCCTTTCAATTAGTGGCAAATGTTGCGGGATTGCTAGAAAGTCCTGTTGAATTAAATCAAATTATGTTAAGTCCTGGAGAACGGGCAGAAATTGTAGTACACTTCGAACCAGGTGAAGAAACGATTTTACGAAGTTTCAAAGGAGAAAATGGTATTGACCAAAATGATTTTGAGTTTTTAAAAATAATTGCTTCTGAGAATTTAAAGGAAACAAAAGAAATACCTCAAGAACTGTCTACAGAACCAAGGATTGAAGCACCAACCAATGCAAAGGTACAGACTTTCAACTTAACAACCGATTCTAAAATTAATGGTAAAGAGATGGATATGAATCGGATTGATGAAGTCGTTACAGCTAACACGACCGAAATATGGGAAATTACAAATCTCGGTTGGGACCATAACTTTCACATTCACGATGCTGCCTTTCGTATTCTAGATATAAATGGTGATACGCCTCCTATCCATGAAAGAGGTAGAAAAGATACAGTCTTTATCCCAAGCGGTTCAACTGTCCGTATAGCAGTTCAATTCGGTGAATATACAGATCCATCCTTCCCACTCATGTATCATTGTCATATTTTACTCCATGAAGATAAAGGAATGATGGGACAATTTATTATCGTAGAACCGGGCAAAGAAGACGAAGCACCACGATATTTACAAAATAAAGAACACAGTGAACATCATTAAAAAGGCTCATGAATAGAGCCTTCTTTTTTACATAATAAAAGGTTATCATGATTAAAAAAGTAACATTGGACGGTGAAACGATGTCGATTAAAAAACGATTAATTCTCTCAAACCTCGGTATGATTATTATTCCGATACTTTCAATTCTCTTTATTGATATAGTTCTTGTAAACATCATGCTCTTCGTTTTTCATATTGCTCCAAATGAAAATTTACAGTTATTTTTAAACTTACGATTTATAAGCTTTTTAATTGTGCTCATCTTAACAATCGGAATGTTAACATATGCTGTTTCAAAAAGTATTATTCAACCAATCCAAAAACTGGCAGAGGCGGCAGAAAAAATTGCTCACGGAAATTTAGATTTTTCTTTACAAATAAAAGGGAAAGATGAAATTAGCCAACTTACAAAAAGCTTTGAAACAATGAGACAGAAACTAAAAGAAACAGATGAATTAAATAAAAAATATGAACAAAATCGTCGGGAACTGATTGCAAGTATATCCCATGATTTAAAAACACCGATTACTTCAATTAAAGGCTATATTAACGGTATTAAAGACGGCATTGCCAATACACCGGAAAAAATGAGGAGATATATTAATACAATTGAAAATAAAGCGACCGAATTAGATCAATTAATTGACGAGTTATTTTTATACTCAAAATTAAGTGTTAACAAGGTGCAATACCATTTTGTACCATTGGATTTAAAAGCATTTTTACAAGATTACATCGATGAACTAAGTTTTGATTTGGCGGAAAAAAGTGGTGAGATATCCCTTCATGTCGAAAAAAACCAATATTATAAAGTTTTAGCTGATCGGAACCATCTCCATCGTGTCATAACGAATTTAATACAAAACAGTTTAAAATATATGGATAAGGAAACACCGAAAATTACAGTTAGCCTTTCTAGTTCTGAAGACTACATTAAAGTAGGAGTAACAGATAATGGTAGCGGTATTGATCAAAAAGCACTTCCATATATATTTGACCAATTTTACCGAACGGATGAGTCAAGAAATTCCTCAACAGGTGGGAGTGGTATTGGCCTTGCTATCGTTAAGCAAATCATTGAGGATCATGGTGGTACTGTTTGGGCTGAGAGTGAAAAAAATATCGGTACTACTATACTTTTTACATTACCGAAAGCAGGTGACTAAGTTTGAAAAGAATTTTAATTATTGAAGATGAAATAGAAATTGCAGAATTAGAACGAGATTATTTAGAAGTTAATGGATTTCAATGTGATATTGTTTTAACAGGAAACGAAGGACTGGAAAAAGCAATAAACGAATCATATGACCTCATATTGCTCGATTTAATGTTACCGGGAATCGATGGCTTTGCATTATGTAAAGAAATTCGTAAAGTAAAAGATATCCCTATTTTAATGGTAACCGCACGTAAGGAAGATATTGATATTATTCGTGGCTTAGACCGTGGTGCAGATGATTTTATCGCAAAACCTTTTAATCCAAATGAATTAGTAGCCCGAGTAAAGGCCCACCTATCCCGTTATGAGCGTTTAGTAAGTCGAAATCAACCGAAAAAGGAAATTCAAATACGTGGGTTACTCATTGACCAGGAGGCCAGACGTGTTTTTATTAATGGTGAAGAAAAAATTTTCACTGTGAAGGAGTTTGATTTGCTCACGTTTTTAGCCCTTCATCCAAATCAAGTCTTTAGCAAAGATCATTTATTTGAACGCATTTGGGGAATAGATGCGCTAGGTGATACATCGACGGTCACTGTCCATATCCGGAAAATTCGTGAGAAAATTGAACAAGATCCTTCTAATCCAGAATTTATTGAAACAGTTTGGGGAGTTGGGTACCGCTTTAAAAAATAGTATTTTTCAAATAAAGATTTAGTAAAATGAGTTCAAAATCTAATTGATTTTGGCTCTTTTTTTTGCTATTTTTGAAACAACTTTAAAAACTATTCGTATAAAAATAATGAGGTGAACAATGTGAAACTATTAATCTCGATTGCAATTGTCATATTTCTTATTTCATTTATATTACTTTTCGTATTTTTTCATAAAGAAAACAAGTTAGAATCTGAAGAGGAAAAATCGAGTTTTATTATGATGATCGTTATGGCCATACTATTCTCTTTAATTATTTCAATTGCATTAGGGCTTTTCTTCCTAGCAATCATTGGTTCAACGAGTATTGTTAATACCGTATTCTCATTGGATATAAGTTTGAATCAACTCATCATCTTATCCCTAGCGTTTTTAGCTTACATATTTATCTTAGACGATATTGTTGAATTTATTTTTGAATTTCTTGTAGGGAAAAAAATCATAGTATTGATGATTTTAGCTCTTGTAAGAATCATTGCTTTTTACTGGATTGGACTTCTCAATGGATTGAATCAAAATGTTAGTTTCACCCTTGCCATCGGTGTAACATTAATCATCTTTGTAATCGAAAGTTTAAATAACATGAGAGAAAAAAGTAAACAAGCGAATTAATAGTTTTCATGGGCTCAAATATAAATTTGAGCTTTTTATTTTGCTTTGATACAGGGGGATACAGGGGGACGGGTCCCTTGTACCATTCTTTTATTTTTATGAACTAAATACAAATGTTTCTATTTAAGAAAAATTTAAGATTCTAATAAGAAATAGTTTAAAACCTCTCTGTAAACTGAATGTAGTTTGTAAGGGAGGTTTTATTATTGGATAAAGAAAACATTTCAACTGTAGCAAAAATTAGTCGTGGTTTATTTTTACTGTTTTCTAGTGTGTTTTTTATCGCTGTTTTAACACAAATATTTTTAGCTGGTTTAGCAATTTTCGTAAATCCTGTCCACTGGATGAATCATACAAACTTTATTCATTTATTTGGCTTTAATATCCCAGTCCTATTACTTTTACTATGTTATCTCGGAAAGTTGCCACACTGGGCATATCTTTACGTATTTGGACTCATATCAGGTGTATTTCTTATGTATTTCACAGCAAACTTTACTGATCTCATTCGTTGGATTGGAGCATTACACCCGGTCATTGCTGGTTTTTTAGCTATTCTAGCTTTTCAATTAGTGAAAAAAATAATTCTATTAATTTTTAAAAAAAGGAGAAGTGAATATAGTTGAAAATTTTTGTAGCAATTATTGTAGGTTTAGTAGGTGGATTTATTTTAGGAGTGGCACTTTCAAGCTTCATTGGAATTTTGGGTATGACTGTATTAAGCCAACCACTTGGCATTAAATACTTGCCGTATATTACAGCATTTATATGTGCAATAGTTTTACCAGTATTGGAATATAAAAAACAAGTAAAGCAATAGGTTAAGGTGTTAATTCTCCATAACATTTCAAATGTCATATTATTAGTTTTTGTCCTCGAAACTGGCTTTCGAGGACATTTCAAATCAACTTTCATACCATTTTGTCTACGAGAGCGCCTGTCGAGGACATTTCAGTTCAAAATTCACATTATTTTGTCCACGAGAGCGCTTCTCAATGACATTTCATATCAACCTTCAGACCATTTTGTCATCGAGAACGACTCTCAATGACATTTCATATCAACTTTCAGACCATTTTGTCATCGAGAGCGCCTGTCGAGGACATTTCAGATCAAAATTCACATTATTTTGTCCACGAGAGCGCTTCTCAATGACATTTCATATCAACCTTCAGACCATTTTGTCATCGAGACCCACTCTCAATGACGGCCCACTATCGATAACATCTCTATTTAAATACCATAAGCTTATGTCATTGAGAATTAAAAAACGGATTGCTTCCATCTTCCCGAAGCAATCCATACCATAAATATTACAGTTTAAACTTAGAAATTAACTCATTTAGCTCTTCTGCTAGTTCAGCTAATTGTTTCGATCCGTTAGCAATTTCTTCTAACGTACCATTTGTATGCTGGATAGACGCTGCCGTTTCTTCTACCCCTGCAGCTGATTCTTCAGCTGTGGCTGCAATTTCTTGTACAGAACTACTCATTTCTTGACTTGTTGCTGCAACCTCCTCTAGGTTTGCAGAAATATTTTTAATTAATTTACCTACTTCTGTTATACCTTCACTAATATCTTTAAACGTATTGTATTACCTGTCGTTTCGATTTCTTCAGTACCTACTTCAACTTCTTTATAACCTTCTTGTAAAGATTCTGTTACAACAAAAAATCCATTTTGAATACTTTCAACGATACTTGTAATTTCACCAACAGAAGATGCCGTTTGTTCAGCAATTAGCAACAACCGAAAATCCTTTTCCATGTTCACCTGCTCTTGCTGCCTCAATCGAAGCATTTAAAGCAAGTAAATTTGTTTGATTCGCTATATCTTTAATGACAGTAACTAATTTCGAAATTTCATGAGATTGTTCATTTAATTTTTGTAAGTTAATAACAGACTCTTTTACAATAGCATCAATCGTATGCATCTGTTTTGTTGAATCCATCATTAACTGACTTCCGACATTTGTCATCTCAAGCATTTTTGTTGATTTCTCTTCAGCATATTCCCCATTTTCATTAGCCTCTTGAATATTTGCTGAAAACTCAACCATAGCATTTGATAAGTCCGATGAACTATTCACTTGATTTTCTGAACCGGCGGCTAATTCCTGCATTGTTGCCGAAATTTGTTCAGCACTAGTAGTCACTTCATGGGCTGCCTGTGCAAGTTCTTCACTATGACTTGATACTATTTCAGAAACTTCATTTATTTTACTTATTACAGTTTTCATTTGTTCCGACATTGTGTTCTTCGCGGTAATGAGCTCACCGATTTCATCTTTTGTTTTTGCTGCTAACTTTTCGGTTGTTAAATCGCCACGTGCAATGGCATTCATTTGATTTCAAACTAAAAATATCGGTTTTGAAATATAAGTTCCAGAAACGATAGCAATAATAAAGGCAATTGTACTTAAAATTGTAGTTTGTGTAAAGTTTGCAGCAGCACTTTTTTGATTTTCCGCACTTTTTTGTTCATACGTAATTAATTTATCGATACGTTCAGATGCTACACGAAACTGGTCTTTATATTTGGCATCACCATACAACATATAGCCACGATAACTACTAGTTTCTGTTTCAATTTCAGTTTGCAACTTTTGAGCAATATTATTCAACTGTGAAATCCCGTTCAATAAATATTCATAAAAATCATTCGTCTTTTTTGAAAAATAAATTGTTATCATCGTGTTAATAGTAAAAATGAAAGCAATAAGTATAAATGAGTAAATAAGTTTTCGCTTTAAAGTCATTTTCATATATGTATAGCTCCCCCTACTTATATAAAAAATAAGACTATTTTTTAAAAAATAGCCAATAACCAAACAAACTATATATTGGCAACCAGGCGATCATAGTCTACTGACCTTACACCCTTGGCTTTGCGTCCTACCCTTTCGAATAGTTTGCCGTTTTCATTTTTCGAAAATTTGTTATTTATTTCACAAAGCAAGTTATAGTATTTATCACCATTTAAGTAAATATCAATCAAAAGATCATAAACTAGCATTTTTTCCCAATTCTAGTTTTACAAAATTAGCCGATTGGCCGTATAAACCAGTCGGCTAAACCTTTTTTCTATTCTACTATGAATACATCAGCATTTTCTCGTTCAAATGCAGCAAGCATTTCACGTACTTCATCGGTCGTTTTCGTACTCATCAATTGATGGCGTAATTCACTTGCCCCACGAAATCCTTTTACATAAATTTTGAAAAAGCGTTGTAGTTGTGCAAATGGTCGCGGCTCTAACTCCTGCGAGTATTTATCAAATAAATCTAAATGTAATCTTAAAAGATCAAGTAACTCCTTACTGCTATGCGCCTTAGGTTCTTTTTCAAAGGCATACGGATTTTTAAATATGCCCCGGCCGATCATTACACCGTCCACACCGTATTTTTCAACTAATTCCAATCCTGTTTTTCGATCAGGTATATCTCCATTAATTGTTAAAAGTGTTTGTGGCGCAATTTCATCACGTAATTTTTTAATCTCCGGGATAAGTTCCCAATGAGCAGCGACTTTACTCATTTCTTTTCTTGTCCGTAAATGGATGGAAAGATTCGCAATATCTTGTTTCAATATATGAGTCAGCCAATCCCGCCATTCATCAACATGTGTATAACCTAACCTCGTTTTCACACTTACTGGAAGACCACCAGCTTTTGCTGCTTCAATTAGTTCAGCGGCGACATCCGGTCTTTTAATTAGACCAGATCCTTTTCCGTCTCCAGCTACATTCGGTACGGGACACCCCATATTAATATCGATGCCACTAAAACCTTCCTCTGCCATTCCGATACTCATTTGACGAAACTTATCAGGTTTATCTCCCCAAATGTGAGCGACTATCGGCTGTTCATCTTCAGTAAAAAGTAAACGCCCCCGTACACTTTTCTGCCCTTCAGGATGGCAGTAACTTTCTGAATTCGTAAATTCAGTAAAAAATACATCTGGTCTCGCCGCTGCACTTACAACATGGCGAAAAACCACATCAGTTACATCTTCCATCGGTGCCAATATAAAAAACGGACGCGGAAGATTGTGCCAAAAATTATTTTTCATCTATAAATTCAACCTCTCATTCGGTGGTAAAGTTTATAATATAGAAATTACATTAAATTATCCTTTCTCACTTATATCATGAATGGATACTTTTTATCAAATGGAATTATTTTTATGTTTTGAATAACATATAAACATTTATAACTTTGTTAATAAATTCACTACCCATATTATAAAAAAGCTGAATCCATATATAAGGACCCAGCTCACTGTTTTATTAAGTATTATCCAATTTTAAAATTATAATTAATCCGCTTTAGTGTTCCTAAAATACTCATCGCTGCTAAATAACTTGTTCTTGGATTTTCTGGCAGTGGATTGTTTGTAATTGTAAATGTTGCTTCACCAAAATCACCGACAATTTCAATTTGATGAATATTTTTATCAATATGTGGATCAGCTATAAGTCGTACATTCGTAAAATCAATTCCAAGTCCAGCAAGGGAAAGAACGATAGAAACATTCATATTTCGTGGGAATAATTTAATTGCATCTACTGCTTTTCCTTCAAAAACAACTCTTTCACTAGTAATTTCCTTTTCTATTAAAGTTTTAGCAGGTTTACGTGTTGTTAATGTTACTTTATCTACCGTACCTAAAGCATGTGCATTTTGTAATAAGTCTAAACCACCAATTGCACCAGACGATAAGTATACATTATTTTTATATTCCGAAATAAGATTACTTACTTCTGCAAGTAAAGTTGAATCCGCAAACGCTCCGATACTAATGACAATTGCATCTTTTTTCTTAAGTATAGTCGGTAATAAACACTCCACAGTCGTAATATTTGCCGCTTCAACTACAATGTCGATATCTGAATCAAGAAACTCATCAAGTTCTGTATACAAATTTACGGCATATTTCGATTCTAAATGCTTATATTTTTCCTTATTACGCACAAATACACTATTTATCCGCAAATTTTCTTGTTGTTGCTCATTAATTTTTTCAAATAAAAAGTTCGCAATCGCTCCTGCTCCAATAACACCGATCTTCATTGTTGTCCTCCTTAAAAAAGTAGAAAGTACTAGAAAAGAAGTATGATATATAAACACAATGATGCTTTAGTCTTATGCACTTATAAAACATTCTACATATGAATCTTTCATTCTTTCAAGTTTAAGTGCTTTTTATAAATTAGAATAGTTGTTGTAAATTAGTCGAAAAACTAGGCAAGACCTATATTCTAATTAACTAAAATAAATTTCGATAATTCATCGAAATCTGATAAAATAATACTAACTATTTTACAGGGGGTTCTCCATGGTGGGAAAGTTTAAAACTTGGTTACAAAAAGCAATTCGTGTTTTATCAGCAATGATTGCCGTTTCCGTATTTTTTTATATTCTTGTCTTTTTATTCGGATTTGTACCGTACGGATATAATATATTGGAAGAAAATGGGGATCAGTTAACAGTAAAATCATATACCGTCATTGGAACTACGGATAAAATTTATGAATATACACCCGGTGCGGAAGATTTATGGACAAGTGAAGATATTAAGCGGATCATTAAGAATGAAAAGTGGTATTATGTCTTATTATTTACTGCCGTAACGATATCAACGTACTTTTTCGTTAAAATGAAACGTGAAGGTCAAAGTTTTTTCCGTGCTTTAATGAATAGTTATTTGTTTTTCTCATTACTCATTCCTGTAATTTTACTCCGTAATCACCTTATTGCTCTAGATATAATATTTGGAAATATAAAATAAAAGTCTGGCCTCAACTCGAGCCAGACCTTTATTTTTCCTTATAAATTATCGAAAGTAACAGGTTACTGTGCTGTATATCCTCCATCTAACACAACGGATTGCCCGGTTACCCCTTTTGCTTTTTCACTTGCTAAAAATAAGCAGTAATCCGCTATTTCTTGAACATTAATTAAACGTTTTTGCGGAATAAGTGGATATAGGACTTCTTCTAAAACTTTATTTACCGAAATCCCTCTCGTTTTTGCTAGATCATCGAATTGTCCGCGCACTAAAGGCGTGTCAACATATCCTGGACAAATCGCATTAACTGTAATGCCATAATCTGCAGCTTCAAGGGCGGCTACTTTTGTTAAACCGATGACACCATGCTTCGCACTATTATATGCAGCTTTACCTGCAAAACCAATAAGACCATTGATTGAGGCCATATTAATAATTCTACCGAACTTTTGTTTTTTCATAATCGGGAAAACCTTTTTAATTGCCATAGAAGGCGCAATCTGCATTACCTTAATCATGTATTCAAACTTTTCTGTAGGAAACTCTTCAATGTTCGAAACATGTTGTAGTCCAGCATTATTAATTAATACGTCTAAACGCCCATAATTAGCCATTGTCTCATCAATACTTTCAATAATTTCTTTCTCTTCCGTTACGTCAACTTTCAAACCAAGACATTCGTACCCTTCTTCTTTTAGATTCCTTGTCACTTCTTTTACTTTTTCTTCATTTATATCAGTAATAACCACTTTTGCGCCGGCGACTCCGGCGGGACAAGCACGAAGCGAAGACCCCGCAGGCGAGCTTGCGAGTCCGAGGAGGCTGAGGCCGTGCCCGCGGAAAGCGTCCGCCAAAGAAGCTGTTAATAAATTATACTTTTATCATCTAAAGACTCCGTTAATAAATAGTCATTTAAACTTTTAAAAGTATATCCTCTTTTCTTAATATCAATAATCGCTTTTTCTAACGCCTCTGCATTATCCTTTGATACGGTATGTAATAAAATAACAGCCCCTGGATGAATTTGCTTCATCATTTCATTGTAGGCATATTGCCAGCCACGTTGTTGATCCGTTTTCCAGTCAACAAAGGCGAGTGACCATAACACATGAATATATCCAGCTTCTCGAGAAACTTTTAACGTTCTCTCACTTAAAATTCCTCGTGGCGGACGTACAAAAATCATATCTTTCTGCCCGGTCAATTCCTTCGTTTTTTCCTTTACTTTATCCAGTTCCTCTTTTATTCGTTCATCGGAAAGTTGGGTAAAATCAGGATGACTCCAGGAATGATTGCCAACGATATGACCTTCTTCAACCATCCGTTCTACTAAATCAGGGGATGATTCTAAATAATGGCCTGTTACAAAAAAAGTCGCTGGAACTTTTTCTTTTTTTAACACATCTAAAATTTGGGCAGTATACCCATTTTCATAACCATTATCAAAGGTTAAATAAACCGTTTTCCCATCCGGACTTCCTTTATAAAAGGCATCATACTTTTTTAACAGTTCATCATATTTCTCACCAGCTTCTGGGGGCACTTCATTTCTAGCCTTTTTAAATCCCCAATGAATTGGTGTGTTTGAAACAGCTAATACGGAATTAGATAACAACATTAAACTCAAAAAAGCAACAATAAAAACAAATGCTTTTTTCAAAATTCCTCTTCCTTTCCTTTTTACTTTAGTTTCCCTTACGGAAAGGAATTCATGCGAAATTTGATTAAAAAAACTCTCTACAATTTGTAGAGAGTCTTACGTTCACTTTTCATCTTCTTTTAGTTCATTAAACTTTTCCTCTATGTCATCAATCATTTGAATTAAATGGTCGATTTCATCTAAGTCAACTTTCTCCGGTTCAATCGTTTCTAAGGTTTCAATAAAAGAGTTAAATCGTTCCTGTAAAACATCCAATTGATTTTTCTCCGTTTTTTGCAAAGAAATTACTCCCTTTAAGTTTTCTCATTCGTTCTTATTATACACCTTCTTTCTTTTTGGGAAACATATTCTTGTTAATTTCCAAAAAATAATTTTTTTAAAGATATGTGTAAAATGATGAGAACCATAAAAAATTATCTCGGCACTTCTACCGCATTAAATTTATATGACAAATGATCTTGAATTGGAATCCAAGCACCAATTCCTTGTGATGTTACATTTTTAACGTTAATAAACCTTTTACCACCCTTTAATGCAAGATAAACCTCACCATATGTGACAGTACCCTTTTCATTAACCGCCGTTGCATATGCATCTAAATATCCAAGCATTTTCGGTGGGATATTGTAATAATGATCTTTCTTTGTTCCAGCACCGACAACAGTTTCAAAGGACAATGGTAATTGTGTTTTTTCTGCAGCTTTTAATAACATCATTTTCTTTACATCATTTGCTCGTGGTACTTTGGCTGTTAACCCACCTCGAACAATTTTTTGCGCTTCTTGTACGTAATGGAATTTATAAGGGGCTTTGCCACCACGATTATCGTAAAAGTTTGTGTTTACCTTTTGGTATTCCCAGTTCGTCGCGGTTTCCTTAGATTCATAATTTAATGGCCACCTTCCTAAATAAATTGTAGCGCGATAGCCTAAAGCAAGAATCGGTTTATTAATCGTTGTTTCATTCAACAATAAAATCAAATCAGGATTTTCAATTTTTACTTCTGACGTTTCTAATAACGATTTCGTTAATTTACTTGGTTCCAATTGCGGCAAATCTTGTGATGGATTCGGATACGTATTTTCCTTCGCAACATTTAAAACATATTCTGGAATTTTAAATTTAACTGATAAATCCTCTTTTTCTTCTTTCTTCTCTTCTTGTTTTTCCTCTTGTTTCGGTTCTTTATCTTTTTCTTCTTTTGCAGCAAACCCTGTATGTGCATTCAGAAAGGCTGTTAATAACAATATCAATACTAATAATAACGGTTGGATTTTTCCTCTTTTCATGTTGTAAAAATCTCCTTCCATGGTACTTTTGCCCTTATTTTTCACAAACCTTGTCAATCTTATCCACAAATTTTTACTGTAAAAATTTAAATATAGTTAGAATATTGACAAATTGTCTGTAATAACATTAATAATACCAACAGGCAAAGGAGGGAAGGGTAAGCTCCACTAAAGAAACGAAGTTGAGGAGGGATAAGAAGACAAACGCCCATTAAATAATTCCAACAAAATTTGACATGAGGCGTAGTTGTTCTTATACGGAAGGAAAGTATCAAGTTTAATACTTTCTATAGTTTTGACAGCGTTTTCGGATAGTTGGATTGCATGAGCCTTTCTGCTTGTTAGCCAGTTTAAAATGGGTGGTGATCTATGAAGTATTAATCTAAAAAGTATATATGGTTATTTTTAAATACCGGGTGGTTTAGAATCACCCGGATTATTTTTATTCAATCTAATTTTGTTTACTGCACTTATAGCAAACTGGTTCTCTACAATTTTCCTAAATATTTTACTTGTCAATTTTAAAGTTCAGCTATATCATCAAGGTGGAGTATCGATAAACAGAACTTAACAAAAACAATATCAACTTTAGGAGTAACATTATATGAATCAACAAACAATGCGTTTATGGCTGCTTATTACCCTCGTTAGTATATCTGGACTTTCACAAGGAATGTTATTACCAACTGTTGCTGTAATTTTAGAAAATCATGGTGTCCCACCTACAGTTAATGGACTTCATGCAACCGGACTATATATCGGTGTGTTACTTGCCTCTCCATTTATGGAAGTTCCATTAAGAAAATTTGGTTATAAACCTCTAATTGTTGTAGGCGGTTTAGCCGTTGTGCTTTCCTTATTTGCTTTTACATTATGGGATTCCCTAATTTTTTGGTTCATTTTACGATTGTTAATAGGTATCGGTGATCAGGCTTTACATTTTTCATCACAAACATGGATTACGTCTTTTTCGCCTCCAGAAAAAAGAGGAAGAAATATTTCTTTATACGGACTATCCTTCGGTATTGGATTTGCAGTCGGGCCATTATTTACAAGACTAATTCAGTTCAACGAAGAACTTCCTTTTCTTATCGCTGGAACGATTAGCCTTATTACTTGGTCATCAGCCTTTTTACTAAAGAACGAATATCCTGAGCAAATCGAAAAAGAAAATCAATTGGTACAGGCACATTCAATCGTTAAAAACTATAGTAAAATTCTCCGATATGCATGGGCCCCATTATTACCAGCTGCCTGTTATGGGGTTTTAGAAGCATCGTTAAACGGTAATTTCCCTGTATACGGCTTACGTTTAGGCTTTGATGTTCAAGACTTATCATTAATGATTTCTGCATTTGCCATTGGTGGGATTGTATTTCAATTACCCCTCGGTATTATGAGTGATCGTTTCGGTCGAAGAAAAGTATTGCTTGCCGTAATGCTCATCGGTAGTATTATCTTTTTTGTTGCTGGATTATTTGAACATTCCTCAATAATGCTGTTAATATTATTTTTCATGGCAGGTATGATTCTTGGTTCAACGTATTCATTAAGCCTAGCTTATTTAACAGACACGGTTGAAAAACGTCTACTACCTACAGGAAATATATTAATTAGTATTTGTTTTAGCATCGGAAGTATTATTGGCCCTTTCTTAGGCGGACTTGCCATTGACCAATTTTCAAACTTTAGCTTTTTGTACTTTATTGCTATTATTTTATTCCTCATTTATATTGGACTTTTATCATATCGAAGGGAAGAAAAACACAGTCATTCCTTAAATAAAACTGGATAGTGACATTGATTTAGCTGACCTGTTTATAGGTCAGCTTATT
>NZ_JAACYS010000069.1 GCF_009996845.1 Pallidibacillus pasinlerensis
AGTGAAACAGGCACAACTTGGCGTGCCTGTTTATTAACTTATCCTTCACATAACTCTGCAGCTGTCACATCATAAGGAATTTCATTTTCGGTAAAACCAAACTCACTAATAATTTCAAGTAATTCGCCAGACTCCTTCATTTTTTGTAACTCTTCATTGAACGCTTCACGAATTTCATCATCGCCAATTCGGAAAGCTGCAGCACCGTATCCACGAACGGATTCTCCATCAATAACTGGTTGTTCAAAATCTTCAACGATTTCAATTTTATCTGTGTTCGCCGTTTTTAATGCATTTTCTAAAGTTGGTCCTGTCATTGTTGTTGCATCGGCTCGCCCACTTTCGACGGCTGCAATACTTGCTGGAATATCTTGAACAATTTCTATTTGACTATCTTTTACACCTACGGCTTTTAAATAATCAATTTCAATGGCGCCATTCATAACAGCGATTGTAATATCTTCGTTTGCGGCAATATCTTCATAACTATGTATATCTTTCGGGTTACCAGGCTGCACTGCTA
Organism: Pallidibacillus pasinlerensis; assembly: GCF_009996845.1. Classification (GTDB taxonomy): domain Bacteria; phylum Bacillota; class Bacilli; order Bacillales; family Caldibacillaceae; genus Pallidibacillus; species Pallidibacillus pasinlerensis. The sequence goes on from NZ_JAACYS010000069.1 coordinate 524, forward strand.
ACGCCTCACCTATTGTATAATCCGGTTCGGCAAAATCCACGGATAAACAGCGATCTGGTGTAATGTACATGCCTGCGGTTATCACATCAAAACTACCATTCTGTAAACCTGGTATTAACGAATCAAACTTCACAAGTTTTCCTTCCATCTCCTCAATACCTAGCTTTTTAAAAATTGCTCTTGCAACTTCAACGGATTCTCCGGTCAAATTCCCATCTTCATCAAGGTAAGCATAAGGAACCTCACCCGAAAACCCAACTACAATTTTCCCTTCTGCTCTCGCTTTTTCTAAAGTCGACTGCTCACTGTTACTTGCTGTAAAAGAGCAACCGGAAACAATGAGTACTAGTATGACTAGCATGTTAAGCACTTTCCTTTTCACAAATATTACCTCCATATGTAGTTAATATTTTTCCAGAAACTTGGAAAGATTATGGTTTTAAGTATAACGAATTATGAATTGTCTAACAAATCTGATTATTTCGTCTGAGGTAACCTCTCCTTATCTCAGCTAAGTTGAGTATGTTTGAATGGACATATTCTCCAAATCCCTCTAATATGCTCGAAATAACTGCGTTTAATTACCAAACATTCAAAAACAAAAAAATCGCCCGCTGTATTTTACAGACTGGGCGATGAATTCATTCTTTATGATTCGGTAATTTTTTTGCTGGTGCATTATCACCTTGTTTCTTCTTATTTTTTAGGTCTTTTCGCTGCTTTTCCTCGATCTCATGTACAAATTGCGACGTATCCTTCAATATCATACCCCCTTTTATTTCGCTTTTAATAATTTACCCGGAAAGGAAAAATTCATGCAAAACGTTAATTAAAATGCATGCCAATCAAATTTAAGCAAAAATCCCTGGACCACTAGGACCTCAGGGACTTTTCTACTTAATTTGCCTCTTGATAATGTTCTTTACAAAACTGCAAAATCTCTTCTAATTCATCATCTTCTAAAGCGAAGTCTAAATATTTTTCCGTTACCCGTTCATATAGCTGATATTGGGCAATACGTACTTCTTCCTCTTCTACCACTAAAATTAATTTGATATAAATTCCATTTTCCGAATATAATTCGTCCTCTACATCAACTTCAATATCTATGATAAATTCGTATCGGTCTCCAGATAAAATTCCTGTCGGATCCCAAAGCTTTTCCACACTATATTCTGTAATTTTCATATAAACCCTTCTTTTTAACTTTTTCCATTCATAATTATGCTTCTCTTATTTCGTAAAAGCAAGTGTTTCTTTGTTTCAATAAGTTCTCGCATGGAAGAGCTTTTCAAAGAAATACTAAAATAAGGCAATGTTAACTGGAGGTGTAACATTTGAAAATTAATAACTATAAAATCGTACCCGGAAACGAACACGAAATCATTATATATTTAGATCCGTCCTTAGAAGAATTTGGCGAAGAGCTTGGCACTAGGGCTAAGTTCACATATATTCCAAATTTTATTCAAATTTATTATCAAAATTCACTCATTTTAACCGATAAAATAGATATACTATTACTTTTTTCATAGTTTAGTTGATTTATAGTTACACAAATAAAAACTTGTCTTTTTATAATTTTATATCCAGGAGGAACAAACATGATTATTTCATTTCAAAAAGCACGCCCTTGGAACGAATATGCGAATGGATTAACAACCACTGATATCGAACATGTTAACAAGCGAGCAAAGATTCGCCTATCCTTCTTAGGTATTGATAACACTACTCTAGCTCATATACGTGAAGCCGGGCAAATCATTTTCCAATCTAAAGAAGAAATCATTGATCTATTATACGAACGTTTTAAAAATTTTGAACAGGTCATTAAACTGATCGATAACAACTACTCTGAAGAAAATGTGAAAAATATTATTGAACAGTATTTATCCACTTTTTTCCAAGGAAATATTGATATTGAATACATTGAATCAAGACTGAAAATTGGTGTACAACAAAGCGTTCATCACGTTACACCGGAAAATTTCATCCCTGCCTATCAAGTTATTATTCATACAATAACTTCTGTTCTCATGGAAAAATTGTATAAAAAACCACAAAAAATGATGGATTACGTAATCGCTGTTCAAAAACTTGCTGCTTATGATTTACAATTAATTGAACAGGCATATATTGAGGATACAAATAAGTACTTTTTATTCCGCATTTCAGATATGTTAAATCAATTAACTGAATTGAATACAACAAAACAATTATTAACCGCAATGGACCAACAAATGGATGAAGTACAAAATATTTCTGCTAACACAGAAGAATTGACCGCGTCTATTGAAGAGGTATACCGTAACATTGAAAATGTAGCAAGTGAAACAGAATCAGCAACGAATACGGCAGAGCGCAGTAAAGATGTAATCAATTCAACTTTAGAAGGTATTCAACAAGCTGGCCAAGTATATTTATCTGTTCTTGAAAAAGTACAAGAACTTGAACATGAAATTAGACAAACTCAAGATGTCATTACAATCATAAAGGAAATTGCGGATCAAACGAACTTATTAGCATTAAATGCAAGCATTGAAGCAGCTCGTGCTGGAGAACAAGGAAAAGGATTTTCTGTCGTTGCATCAGAAGTTCGTAAATTATCCGAACATACGAGTGAACAAATTTCCCGCATTACCGAAAATATGGCTGCACTCCAAAATGTAGCAAATAGCGTCACCGCTCAAATTCGTGAAACAGCAGAATTAATGGATAAAACCGTAACCGGTTCACTCGACGCTGAGGATGCATTACTAGCGATTGTTGATAATATGAAAGTTGTAAAAAATTCCACATCCGAAATCGTTGAAATGAGCGAAAACCAAACGGCTGCCGTGCAAAATATTTCAGCACGCATAAACGTTGTTGCTGACACAAGTGTGGAGACTAAAGCAACATCAGAAGAAATGAGCAAACTTATTTATGATATTAGTTTAGAAATGGAAGAGTATGGAAGATTATTCTTAGATTTAAACTTACACTTCGAATATGAGGATATAATTCGATTAACTAAATCCGATCATTTACTTTATAAATGGAAAGTATACAATGTTTTACTCGGAATTGAAAATCTATCTGCTGAAGAAATTTCACACCATGATCAATGTCGTTTTGGTAAATGGTATTACGGAAATCTACCTGAACAAGTAAAACAAATGCAAGCCTTTAAAGACTTAGAAGAACCACATAAACAAGTGCATGAGCTAACTCGTCAAGCGATTCAACTGCATCGACAAGGTCGCGTAAGAGAAGCTGAAGAAGCACTTGAACAAATTAGTGAAAATATTAACCTGATGGAACAGCTTATGTTAAAAATGAAATAAAAGTTCAAAAAGGAAGTTGACTTTTTCTAGCCAACTTCCTTTCTGTATTTAATATGCACGATTCATGCGTTTAAATAGTTTAACAACTAACCATACAATAATTAAAATAGCACCAACGTTAATTAGTAAACCTAACAATGAGCCAAGGATGCCCCATTGTGCAAGTAGACTTCCGAATAATATTCCGGCTAATCCTCCTGCTATTAAACCTCTCATAAACCCACCGGTTCTAGGTTTTGTCGTTGATTGATTATTATATGTGGAACGGTTTTGATTTTGTTTCTTTTGGAAATTCGTAATCCCACTATTCGGACTACCGCCCCGTTTTCCTTTAAATCCTTTTGCTTCAACTGTAATTGGTTGATCTTGAACAATAAAGTTACCAACCGGTGTAGCAAAAAGTAACATTGCCGTAACAAGTACTGTCATAATCTTTTTCATAAAAATCCCCTTTTTAATATAATTTTCATATATAATTGTACTATTTTTTCTAAAAGATGTATATTAATTCACATTGAATCATTGTACTTGTCACTCCGAAACCTTTCTATTGCTTTTTAATAATTTCAGTATCACTTCCCTTTCCAACGATACATAAATCAACCATATCAATAAATAACCCTGTGTCTACAACACCAGTAATCATCTTAATTTTCTCATTTAGTTTTGCCGCATCTTCTATTTTTTCAAAATAACAATCCAATATATAATTGTCATTATCAGAAACAAAAATCTTTTCATCTTCTTCTCGAAGCTTTACTTGGCAACCAAGATTCGCAATATATTTCGCCGTCGCTTGCCAACCAAAGGGTGTTACCTCGACAGGAAGAAAATGTTTGCCTAATTGTTCACTTAACTTCTTTTGATCTACTATTACGATAAACTGGTCAGCAAACTCGGCAATAATTTTTTCCCGAACAAGCGCCCCACCTCCCCCTTTAATGACATTTAAATCTTTATCAACTTCATCCGCTCCATCAATGGCGATATCAATTTTATCGATTTCATTAAATGTTACAATTGGAATCTCGAGATTCATCGCCAGGCGCTCTGTATGTATAGACGTTGGAATGCATTTTACTTTTAGTCCTTCTGAAACCCGCTTTCCTAACTTTTGAATGAGCCAATATACGGTCGAACCTGTGCCAAGCCCAACGGTCATTCCGTCTTTAATAAAATCAACGGCCTTTTCTCCGGCGCTCCTTTTTTCCTGTTCATTATTGTTCAAGATTAAACTCCTTTCTTTTACCGTACAACGGAATTTCATTTATTTCTAGTATATACTTTAATAATTAGATTTATTTTTTTCATAAAAATTTATTAGAATTATGTTTGTCATTTTTCGACTCTCTATTTAGATGTAACCCCTGAATAAGATTAACTTATTTATTTTAACAATTAAATTAACATTTACTTATACCTTTATTTTCAAATACTAATAATTGAAGGGAGGGATTTATAATGGAGTGTGTGATTTTATTTTTCACAGGAATTGTTGCGACAACGATTGGAACATTGTCAGGTAGTGGTGGTTTCATTAATTTTCCAATGATAATCTTACTCGGAATACCTGTTCATTCTGCAATAGGAGCCAATAAAGATTCAAATACCTTTTCAATAAAGGGACATTTACAGGAGAGAAATCTTTAACTTTTGGCTGAATAAATGACTTTCCGCTCCATATCAGTAATTTGCGAAGTCCCGACATTTTCATTATTAGCTTGCTCAGGTTCAACCGCTCGTTCTACTTGACCATCGTCTCTTGCAAAACCGGCGCTATCATGCATTTCTACAGTATATGAATCACTACCAGAACTACCATTACTGCCCTCTCCCCCATTAAAACTACTACAGGCGGTAAAAATAAGTCCTATTACAAAAATTAAGATGATATTAATGAACTTTTTCAACTTCACACCTCATTTCAAACGTATCTACAAATATGACGACAAATTTTTAAAAAAGGTTGCACAAGTTTTAATGTTTTTGGTACAGGGGGACGGGTCCATCGTACCAATTTCGAATGAAACAAGGGAATGAAACACGGGGACAGGTCCATCGTACCAATTTCAAATTTGCAACACCGAACCCGTCCCCCCGTACCACCCCAAAAATGGAACACCGGACCCGTCCCTGCGTACCACTCCATGCGTACCACTCCCTGCGTACCACTCCTTAAAAAAAGAAACAGCTTAGAGCTGTTTGATTGAAAAAATTCTTAATTAATTTAAATACACCATCGCTAATGAGACTGCTAAAACAGTTAGAAGCAATACCAAATATATCCAAAAAAGCCGACTCATATTTCTACCTTTTTCAGAATGGTAGTTTCGATCGTCTGGATTTTTGGCAACTTGCATCGTACCGATTAATGCTATTAATACAACCAACCCCGCTATAATAAAAATGAATGCCAATGAAGTCCCCCACTTTCTTAAAAAGTTGTCCCCTTTAGATACCTTATCTATATGTATTCTATGTTTATAATCTTTTTCCTTCTTAACAGTATTTTGCTTGTAAAACTTTGAATTTTTTTCGGTGGTATTATGTTGAACTTCTTTTAACTTTCTTCCATAGGAAATTATTTCTATCAATGCAATCACGAATAGGATCCAAAATAATCCTTTATCAAAGGAAATCCCAATGGAAGATTTCCCTCCCAGAAACGTTAATAGCGACAATAAACAGAGAGTACCTTTCAAAAAAATATATCACGCTAAACAAATTATTTCTATATATAATGTTGATGAATTAAAAAATGACTACCATAAAAGGTAGACATTTTTATCGAGAATTTATTGACGCACATGCCCTGTTCCTTTAATAAAGAATTTACTTGATGTTAATGCAGGTAAGCCCATTGGACCACGGGCATGTAATTTTTGTGTAGAAATTCCGATCTCCGCTCCATAACCGAATTCAAATCCGTCTGTAAAGCGAGTAGACGCATTGTGATACACCGCAGCTGCATCTACTTTTTGTAAGAATACATTAGCATTCACTTCATCTTCCGTAATAATCGCTTCAGAATGATTTGTTCCGTAAGTGTTCACATGCTCAACCGCTTCTTCTACGCTGTTAACAAGTTTTACACTTACATCAAGAGCTAAATATTCTGTTCCCCAGTCTTCTTCTGTCGCAAGAACTGCATCTGGAAATACAGCTTTTACTTTTTCTTCGCCGTGGATTGTTACATCGTTAGCGGCTAATTTTTCTAAAAGTTCTTTTCCGTACTTGTTAAACCAGTCTTCATGGATTAATAATGATTCAACCGCATTACATACAGATGGACGTTGTAATTTTGCATTTAAAACAATTTCTTCTACCATTGCTTGTTTTGCTGATTCATCAATATAAATATGGCAGTTCCCAGCACCTGTTTCAATTACTGGAACACTTGCTTCACGGATTACGGTTTGAATTAAGTTTTGACCGCCCCGTGGAATCAATACATCTAAATACTCATTTAATTGGAATAAGGACTTTGCCGTTTCTCTTGATGTATCTTCAATTAATTGCACCGCATCAACAGGTACTTTACTTTTTTCTAATGCTTTATGAATCGAGCTAACTAGTGCGATGTTCGATGATTTCGCTGAAGAGCTGCCTCGTAAAATAATCGCATTACCTGTTTTTAAGGCAAGGGTTGACGCATCAATCGTTACGTTCGGTCTTGCCTCATAAATCATGCCGATAACACCAATTGGCACACGTCTTCTTTCTACATATAAACCATTATCTTTCGTAATTGTTTCTAAAACTTCACCGATTGGATCTTTCAATTCAATGACTTGGCGAATTCCTTCTACCATACCTGCAATACGGTCAGTATTTAACATAATCCGGTCTAGCACCGTTTCAGATAATCCATTATCTCGACCTGACTCTATGTCAACTTTATTCGCTGCTAAAATTTCGTTTTCATCTTCTAACAGTTGTTTCGCAATTAATTCTAAAGCAGCATTTTTTTCTTCTGTCGATAAACTTGTCATTTTGTAACTTGCCCGTTTTGCTAATTTCCCTTTTTGAAAAACTTCATTTGCCATAAAAATCTCCCTCCTTAATTTTTTAATTGAACCCAATTATCGCGATGAATGACTTCGATGGCTGGTTCATGAAATTCTGGTCCTTTTTCTTTACGTTGTTCAATATAGTCGCTTAATTCATCAGATGGACAACTTACTTGACCTTTACCAATAAGACCGTTAATTCCCATCACATCTACAACATCACCTTTTTCAAAAGTGCCTTTTACTTTAAACACACCTGGTGATAGTAGACTTTTTCCATGATATAAAATTGCTTCAACTGCTCCTTGGTCAATATAGACATGACCCGTTGATTCTGAATGTAAGGCAATCCATTGTCTTTTCGTGTTGATCGATGTTTGACTACGATTGGCGATGTATGTTCCATCACCTTTTCCATCTAAAACATCAAGTAATTTATTTTTGCCAAAACCAGTGCCGATAAAGACGGAAACACCAAGATAAAGAGCGGTTTGTGCAGCAAGGAGTTTTGACTTCATCCCACCAGTGCCAACTTTCGAACCATTTTCATCGGCAAGTTGGAATAGATCTTCGTTAATATCTTCAAGAAAATAAAACTTTTTCGCATTTGGATTTGTCCGTGGATTGCCATCATAAATCCCATTAATATCAGTTAAAATAATGAGTCTATCTGCATGAATAAATCCACTTACAAGGCTTGATAACATATCGTTATCGCCAAAGGTTAATTCATCGACCGAAACTGTATCATTTTCATTTATAATTGGTAAAATTCCTCGGTCTAGTAATTCGGATATTGTCGCAAATGCGTTTTGATATCGTTTGCGGTTCGAAAAGTCGGAGCGCGTGAGCAAAATTTGTGCAGCGGTAATGTCGTAAGCTTGGAATTTTTCCATATATGTTTGAATGAGTAACCCTTGCCCAACACTTGCTGCAGCTTGTTTTCCTTTTAACGTGACAGGTCGTGAAGGATAGCCTAATTTTTTAAAACCTGCAGCAACCGCACCTGATGAGACGAGAATCACTTCATGATTCGCCTTCCGAAGTGCAAAAATGGCATCGACATGATCGTTTAATTTTTCATGGTCGATCTCCCCCTTTTGATTTGTCAGTGAGCTACTTCCAATTTTGACTACGATACGTTCTTTTGACATGATAAATCCCTCAATTTATATTTTTATACTTTAACGTTATAATGGACTAAAAAATATAGTTAAAAGTGGCTTAATTTTTAGCTTCTATATATTTAAATTCATTACCTTTAAAGTTGGTTTTAATAAATAAGGCAATGCAAATAAAAAAGCCCTCTCATCCTGTATTGACAGGACGAAAGAGCTAGTCTTCCGCGGTACCACCTTCATTGGGTGCAAAACCTGGCACCCCACCTCGAATCTTTAACGCAGATCTGCGCCCATGTTTTGCATGGGACTCGGAAGGTAGGTTCTGCAGGTTGACTATGACGGAATCTTTCAGCCTACGAATTCCGCTCTCTAACATAGCAAGCACTGCATACTAGTCCTTCGTTAACGTTCAATTATTGTTGAGTATATTATGGGACGAAATATGAAAAAAGTCAACAACCATTTTTTGAAAATTATTTTTCTTTAATGGTTTTAAGGACGTTTACTATACAAATGAACGCCCTATATTAATCAACATACAGTCTTTAATACTCAATCATCCTTATCTTTTCCAAATATTTTCCGGAAAATTTCACTTATCTTCGGCTGCTCCCGCTCTTCGTAAGATAAACCAAAGTTATAGCCATACGCATCACCATTGGCCGCTTTATATACATAATCAGGTCCTTCATCAAATCCCGGAACATCTCCGCGATCGTTTGCTACTGCTTCAGCATTCGCGGGTATTGTAATTGGTAACTTGCCCGTTGGATTGTAGCGACCGCGAATCACATCAAGTAAAGCTTCAGACTTTGTACCAAATGTAACAAAAACCGCTTTTGCATTCGGTTCTACTTCATTCATTAACCACGGATTCCCGAAATTAATCGCCGTGATTGTCGGTACAAGTTTAGGGTCTTCACCAAAGGTTTCCTCTACCCTGGCCCATAATGTATCTGTCGCAACATCCGCCGAATAGCCTCTTAACTTTCGCGACAACTTCTGGTTGCTTCGTAGGTTGAGCAAAAGCAACCTATTGAGCAATTGGATTGATGGATTTCTATCAGGAAAGAAAGGTATTATGATAATACGAAATTTATTAATTGAAAGGTTTGAGAGGAAAAATGAAATCTATTATAGATACACATATCCATTTTGATCAATATAAAATTCCGGACCGACGAAGGATTTTAAGAGATATGGACGAATATAAAATTGATTACTTAATATCTGTTTCTACTAATTTTTCTTCAGCCAAAGCGAATTTAGCGTTATATGAAAAAGATGCTAGAATTAAACCAGCCTTTGGGTATCATCCTGAACAAGAGTTACCCACAGATAGTGAGCTTGCAGATTTATTTCATTTTATTGAAAAAAATCATACTAAGATGGTGGCAATCGGAGAGGTTGGACTTCCTTACTATTCTGAGGTCAAAAATAAGGATGGCTATCTTGAGTTATTAGAGGAATTTTTTAAACTAGCAAAAAAGTTAGATAAACCTGTAGCGCTGCACGCAATATACGAAGATGCGCCTATCGTTATAAATTTATTAGAAAAATACTCAATTGAAAAAGCCCACTTCCACTGGTTTAAAGGGGACCCTAAAACATTACATCAGATGGCACAAAACGGATATTTCATCTCTTTCACGCCAGACATCCTTTACGAAGAGGACATTCAAATTATCGCAAAATCTTACCCGATTACACAAATTATGGTGGAAACTGATGGACCTTGGCCTTTTGACGGACCATTTAAAAATAAAATTACCCATCCGAACATGATACACAAAACAATTGATTATATATCAAAAATCAAATCTTTAACCACTGATGAAATGTATGAACAACTATATAAAAACACATCGTATTTTTATTCTTTATAACGATATTACTTTCATACTTTAATTTTTTTAAAAGTTACTGTTGACATTTAAAGTTTTACAGTTTAGAATAAATTAAAAATTTAATCAATTGATAAGTTAATAACTTAGCAATCTACTCTTATACAGAGAGGTGGAGGGACTGGCCCTGTGAAGCCTCGGCAACCATTGGAAAGATCCAAACGGTGCCAATTCCAGCAGGTTTGAACTGACAAACCTGAAATATAAGAGGGATTGTGATATATGAAAATATTCTTTTCGTACATCACATGACCTCTTATTTTAAGAGGTCATTTTATTTTGGAGGTGATGTACAAAAATCTATGAACTTAAACTTTCTTTTTTTAATTAAAAAATATTTAGAGGTGATTGGAAAATGGCGATTGAAAAATTTAATGTAAAGGCTACATGGAAGGAAAAATTATTAATTGAAACGGAAGCAAGAGGTCACAAAGTCATTGTTGATGAACCAGTTTCATTAGGTGGCACTGATCAAGGATCAAACCCTGTTGAACTTGTTCTTTCTGCTCTTGGTGCATGCCAGGCAATTGTTATCCAAACTTATGCAAAACAATTTGGGATTAACATTGAGGATCTTAAGATTGAATTGGAAGGTGAACTTGATACGGACGGTTTTTTAAATAAATCCGATGTCCGACCTGGATATTCTCATATTGAATCAAAATTCGTGATTTCAACAGATGCTCCAAAAGAAAAATTAGAAACATTTATTCAGTTTGTGGAAAACCATTGCCCTGTAGGTGATACGATTAAAAATCCTGTTCATTTAACTTCAAAAATTGTCGTTGAAAAACCTGTTAAATAAAAAACAATCTAATACCAAGTAATCGGATGTGCCTACTTTATTTTAAAAATGGAAAGGGTGTCATGATGGGTAAACAAATACATTTAAATGGATTTGTTCAAAATTCTCCGTCCCCACATTCAACTGGACTATGGAAACATGAAAAAAATCATAGCCGCTATCATAACCGGTTGTCTTACTGGGTTGATGTTGCTCAAACATTAGAAAAAGGGATATTTGACGCTGTTTTTATTGCCGATGTTTTAGGAACATATAGCGTGTATCAAAACAGCTATAAACCTGCTGTAAAAAATGCAGTCCAAATTCCAGCACATGATCCTTTACTACCGATTTCAGCGATGGCACTAGCCACAAAACATATTGGGTTTGCTGTGACGATTTCAACGACCTATGCACAGCCTTATGCATTAGCACGTCAACTCTCAACATTGGATCATTTAACGGAGGGAAGAATTGGTTGGAATATCGTTACCTCTTATTTAGAAAGTGAAGCAATTAATCTTGGCCTTAAAAGTCGACTACCCCATGACCTTCGTTATGAAAGAGCAGATGAATTTTTAGACGTGGTCTATAAACTATGGGAACATAGTTGGGAAGATGATGCTGTCACACTTGATATCGCACAAGATGCGTTTGCAGATCCAGATAAAGTTCATGAAATAAACCATGAAGGGGCATTTTTCTCCGTGCCTGGACCGCACATTGTAGAACCTTCGCCACAGCGTACGCCGGTTTTATTTCAAGCTGGTGCTTCACCTAAGGGGAAACGATTTGCAGCAAAACATGCAGAAGCTGTATTTACAAAGCATCATTCACTCGATGCATTAAAAATATACTCAAATGATATTCGTACACTAGCTAAGGAATACGGTAGAAATCCAGATGATATAAAAATATTCCCGCTCGTTTTACCGATTGTTGGTTCTACAGAAGAAGAAGCAATTGCAAAATATGAAGAATTGAAAAGCCATGTTAGTTACGAAGGTACACTTGCATTATTATCCGGTCATACCGGCATTGACTTTTCAACTTACAATCCAGATGACTATATTGTAGATATGGAAACGCAAGCGATGCAGGGAAACCTTGATCTTTACGGAAAAGATCCGAATAAAAAATGGACTTTACGAGAAGCTGTATTAAATCACGGACTAGGAAACGGAACAGTTAAATTTATAGGTACACCTGAGCAAATTGCCGATAAGCTTGAACAGTGGGCAACAGAAGGTGATGTCGATGGCTTCAACATTGCTTTTGCCTATTCACCAGGTACATTCAGAGAATTTGTCGATTATGTCGTTCCTGAATTACAAAAACGAGGAATATATCGTAAAGAATACGAAGGTGGAACATTACGAGAAAATTTATTTGGAAAAGGTCATGTATACTTACCTGACAACCATCATGCAAAAAAATTGAGTCTCGCTGTCAAGTAAATGCCCACTCGACAAGTAGGTCAAAAATCGGTTAAATTTTGCGTAAACGGAGGGTGTCCATGAACGTATTAGAATTATATATATGGATAGGTATGACGATCATTGTCTTGATTATGATTCTATTAGGTTACCTTGGTGGTCGAGGTACAAAAAATATTGATGATTTTGCCATTGGCGGCGGTCAACTCGGCCCAGTCCTTTTAGGGCTGGGATTTGCTGCCACATATCTAAGTGCCGCTGTATTTTTAGGTTATCCAGGTTGGTCTTATGAATGGGGCTATGCCAATCTATGGCTGATGTTAGCGATATTTGGTGGAGGGCCGATCGGCGCTCTATTAGTAGCAAAAAGGGTGCGAAAGATAAACACAAAGCAAAAATCTTTATCTTTACCAGATTGGTTAGGCGATTACTATAATAGTGACATTTTAAGAGTAGGTACAGCACTTCTCCTTTTGTTTAATATTTTTTATATCGCTGCTCAGTTTGTTGCTGGAGCAAGAGTATTTGAATTTACAATGGGGCTTTCTTACAATGCCGGACTTATTTTAATAGCAGCCATAGTCATTATTTACGTTTATGTCGGTGGAACACTTGCTGATATTTACACAGATGCCGTTCAAATTATCATTATGACTGTCGCCGGGCTACTCATATTTGTATCAGGAATTGTTCATTTTTGGGAAGGAAGTATTACAAATACATTTGCATCGATTACAGACAATCTCGCAGCCCAGAATCCAAATTTAGTTACAGTTTTCAATCCCGAGTCGCCTTATTTTGATTCGATTTCAGCCGTAATCGGCGCAATTATTATTCAAGCCGCCTTTGCCGCCACCGCTCCACAGCTATTTAATAAAATATTAGGTTTAAAAAATGAAAAAGATATCGGAAAAATGTTACTTGTATACGTAGTTATCATGTTCTGTTGTGTTGTTACACTATTTGGTGGTATTTATAGTCGTGCGGCCTTTGGTGAAAATATCGCGGTTAGTGATATGGCACTAATTGAATACATTATTCAATTTTTCCCTGCGATTATAGCTGCCTTTATGCTAATCGTCATATTAGCTGCCGCCCTTTCGACAACGGATGGCTTGTTTGTATCCATGTCTACTGTATTCGCCAATGATATTTTCCTAAAAGTATTCGTACGACGGAACATCATTAAGGTTAATGATAAAAAAGCACAAAAGATTGCACTACGAATTAGTCGTCTTGCGGTATTAGCAATCGGAATCGTTTCGTACCTTATCGTATTAAATCCACCGAAATATATGGGAGATCTTTTATGGATTAGTGTTTCTGGGATTGCTGCAGGAACAGTCGGACCAGTCCTTTACGCCATATTTGGTAAGAAAAAGCCATCACCACGAGCTGCAGAATTATCGATGATTATTGGGCTCGCATCCTATTTTATCCTATATTTTGGAAAAATAGAAAAAAGTACAATGGCGGCAGGTGCCTGGGCAACATTAATTGGAATCGCAGTTATGTTTATTCTTGCAAAAATTATGAAACAACCTCAATCAGAAATAAGTTCCCAAAAAGATGCAATTTAATATAATTTAGAAGGGAGAATGTGATATGTTTGTAAACCCTATGCTATCCATATGTTTATACGGTATAGGCCTTTCTCTAATTGTAATTTTTATCTCACTTTGGAAATGGTATTTTAAACATTAAATTTTACTTAAATCGCTATACGATCAATTTAACAATAAAATTAAAGTAAAAGGACAGTCGCGTAAATACACACGAACTGTCCCATTTTCTTTTATTATGGTCTAACTGCAATGACTTCAATTTCTACTAATACGTCCTTCGGTAGACGACTAACCTCTACCGTTGAACGGGCTGGACGATGATCGCCTAAATGTCTCGCATATTCCTCATTCAGTTGTGCAAATTGATTCATATCGGTAATGAAAATCGTTGTTTTTACGATGTTGTTTAAAGTTAAACCTTCACTTTCTAAAATTGCCGCAATGTTTTTCATCACTTGATTTGTTTGGCCAACAATATCATTTGCTTCTACTTCACCCGTTTCCGGATTTATCGGAATTTGACCAGATAGAAACAGAAAATTACCTACTTCAATACCTTGAGAATATGGTCCTATTGCTTGCGGAGCATGATCCGTTGCAATTTTTTTCAACATGAAACTTGTCTCCCTTCTATGTATATGAATTTAATTGACAAACTCTTGTAATCGTTTTAAAATCGCTAAAAATACACCTTCATCAATCGCACTTGCCCAAACACCATCGGAATATTTTTCTCCACGGACATAAAATGTCAATATTGATTTTAATAAATCAAAATCCGCAGTTGGAATTAAATCAGCAGGCGCATCGATTTTCGTCTTATACATTTCAAGATGCTCGAAATATTGAGGATCTAGCATATCCGCTTCATATAAATCATTAATAAAGTTTTGTACCCCTTCTTCATATTGTACAAACCCTAGTTGCACAACTCCAGTTTTTGTCTCTTCTGGATTATTCCATTTGAAAAATTCCATCTGTTCATTACTAAAATAATCGATATATTTGTCTAATTTTTCTTTTGTTAACATCGTTGTTCCCCCATCCTGTTGTTGACAAAATATTATATTTTTATTATACCTTTTTTTTAATTTACTTTAAATGTTAAACAGGAATTATTTGGAATTTCGCCCATAAAAAGACAACCAGCCCAACTCGAATATATGGACTGGAACCATAAAGAACGTTTTCAATAAAAATTTATACTCGATTCGAAATAAAACGGGCACATTCTTTTGCAATTAGTTCTTTATCATTATCTAACGTTGCAACATGGTAACTATTTTTCAAGAAAATAATGGATTTATCTTCCGATGTAATAGAATAATAGATTTCCTTCGAGTTTTCCGGTGGTACAACATTGTCTATAATAGAAGAAATAATTAGCGTCGGCACTGTCACTTTCGTTAAATCTTTGCGAACTTGGTCCATTAGAGCAATAATATCCCCCATAGATTTTACCGGTGTTTTTGGATAGGCAAGTTCTGTTACTCCTGACTTTTTAATATCCGAGCCAATCCCTTCTACGAAACGAGTTCCACTATTTTTCAACTGATCATAGGCTGTTTTAAGCTCAGGCATATTAATCGCAGCATTAATTGGTATAATTCCAGCTAGATTCGGATATTTTTGGGCAAGGTATAAAGTTAACGTCCCTCCCATTGAAAGTCCGACGACAAAGATTTTTGAACACGTTTTTTGCAAACGTTCTAAGCCACGCTCCACATCGTTAATCCAGTCTTTGTATGATGCTTGTTCCATATTTTCAGGATCAGTACCATGCCCAGTGAGTCGCGGACCATAAACCGTGTAGCCTAGTTTAAAAATTTGCGTACCTAAATACCGCATACTCTGGGTTGTCCCTGTAAAACCATGACTAACTAAAACTCCGACTTCATTTCCCGGAAAGTAAAATTCCTCAGCCTCTGGATGAACTTTATACACTTTTTCCAAGTTCAATCACCTCACAATATTTGAATTTTTTAAATTTTATCATAAGTTGATCTTAATGGAAAGTAATAAGTGAAATACACACGCTTTTACCTATTTATACTATTTTGCTAACATGCTATTTTTTGATATAGTAACTATATACTACACATGAAAGGAAATGTTTATTGTGAAATGTTTTTCAATTGATTTAGACGGTACTTTACTAAATTCACAACATGAAATTTCTGCAGAAAATTTGCAAACTCTTCATTATTTAAAAGAAAAAGGTCATCAAGTTGTTATCAATACTGGTCGTGCTCTGGAAGACGTTATTAGTTATGAAGAAATTAAAAATTTAAACGTACCTATTATTACGATTAATGGAACTGTTTTGTATAGTGAATCTGGAGATGTTTTATACGAGGCATCCCTACCAATCGATGCATACAAACAACTCCTACCAATTTTACGAGAAATCGGATTATGGACTATGGTATATACAAATCAAGGCGGTTTTCCTTTCCGAAATCCAGATGTTCAAGATTTAAGTGATGATGAAAAAGAAGCCCTTTTTAAAAATTACAACTATGATCAAATCCTAGAAAAAGAAACCATTAAAATTTACAAAGTTATGGCAGTATCAAGGCAAGATCAAATCGAACTCGTCGATAAAGCGAAAAAAGCCATCGCTGGGAATATTAATGTTTCCTATGCATCCTCATACCCTAATAATGTGGAGTTTACTTCGGTTGAGGCAAATAAAGGTGTTGCATTAGAACGTTATCAACAACTTACTGGAAAACAATTTAGCGAAATATATGCTTTTGGTGATGGTGGCAATGATGTTGAACAGTTTAAAGTGGCAACAACAGCCGTTGCAATGCAAAACGCACCTGATTCTGTAAAAAAACATGCTCATTTAATAACAAAAACAAATGATGAAAATGGTTTTACATATGCTGTGAAGGAATTATTGAAAATATAAAATAAAGGGAGGTCCACATACATCTTTTGTAGACCTCCCTTTTTTGTATACAACTTTCTACCCAAATTTCAATTTCTTTATTTTCATAATTTATAAAATGGTACATAATAGTATCATAGTGTTTCATTCTTTT